>JAFYTB010000042.1 GCA_017559045.1 Eggerthellaceae bacterium
CCGCGTCAAACGCCAGACGTTATTCCCGCGGAAGGACTCCTATATTTAACGAATTCACTCTTCGGTCGCGTCGTCGTCTTTGACAAGGCCGACTTTTCGCGGCAGAGCGACAATCTTGGAACCCAAGCGATATTCACGGCTTGCCATCAGGCGATACATCTTGTCGCAACCCTCGTTGGCCTGCTTGAGCTTGGCATTGAGATTCGCGACCTCGCGATCATGAGCGCGCTCATTTGCCGACTTCTTATACGGGTAGCAGTAACGCTCGCCCACTGCTTGGCGCGCGCAATCCGCAAGCTCTCCGCACAGCGCGTCAACCACGATATCCTCAGCTGCTGCAATGCGGCCGACCAGCTGGGACATGCCTTCATCGACAAGCTTCTTCCAAGCGTCGCGATCGGCAAGCAGCTTCTCAATCGTCTCGACGATCTGCTCCTCAGAAACATCGCCAGGCAGCAAAAGCTCGTCGCAGCCAACCTCGCCGAACAGCGCGCCTTCCTTCGCCTGGCAAGCAATGCCCATGCAAGGAACGCCAGCCCTCATAAGGCCGAGCGTCGCGTAGTACTGCATGGAAAAGCCCGCATATGCGCGGGAAAGAAGATCGCCAAGAGCATCCTCTCGAGCACCCGCATGGAAGATATTAACCCTGTCGACTTCACCGATGGCAGCCTTGACCTTATCGAGCAGGTTCGCATCTGCGTCATCAACGGCGCACAGAATCACGCGAAGATCCTCATGATTCGACAGAAGAAGCTTGAGCGCCTTGGCAGCCCTCTGCGGGAAGTCATCCGGGAAGCCAGCGCCCGAACGAAGGGAAACCGCAAAAAGCTTCTCGGCAGACAGATCGATCTCGCGCTCCGCCAGCCAGTTGTTGACGAACTGAGTCTCGCCGAAGGAACCCAGCAGCGCAGGATCGGCACCAGGAACAATCGAGTCGACAGAAACACCCGACTCAAGCAGAAGCTGAGCCGAAGCCTCATCACGCGATACGAAAACACCGCCGAGCTTGCCCATAAGCGCAACATACTTGCGAGCATCAGCAAGATCAAGCGGACCGATGCCGCCGCCATACAGCAGCAGCTTCGTATCGTTGAGATCGCACAGCACCGCCAACGCGGCAATCGAGCAAATGTCGCAACCCATCGCGTTGCAGAGCATTTCCGCCTTGCCCATGCTGTATCGAATTCCGTTTTCGTTAATCAAACCGGCGATGACCATGACTACCGATGCATAGGCAAGCACCTGATCAAGCAGGAACTTCTCCTGCATGGCGACGGCATACACACCTCGGTACTCCAGCGTGAACTCAGGATTGACGCCGATGGCGATAACCGAGGACCCCTCCGCGCGAGAGCGAAGACGATGATCAATAGTGGCCAGGATATGCTCGTTTGCGTAGTTCGTCGTGCCCAGATAGCCAAATACGCAAGCAATGCTGCGCGGCTGACGACAGCCCTCGATGGAGAAATCGGCACACAGGGACTTCTTCACACCATCCAGAGCCTCGGCATCGAAGCCATCCAGACAATAGGTCTTCCCCACACGGCCATCGCTCTCAAGAACAGAGGCAGCCTCCTCGTTCATGCAGAGAGCGAAATGGGGCTGCGGCTGCTCATCCTCCGGCAGCAATGCGCCAATAGCGAGCTCCGCCTGAGCAGCATCCTCGCACAGCAGGCCAACGGGCGCAGAAGCAGCCTCGTAAGCCGGCACGGGGTAATCAAAGGAAAGGCCATCGGCCAGGAGAATCAGGTCGAGACGCTGGACGCAGAAGAACTTCCTCACCATGTAACCGCGAACGACGCCCTTGCGCGTATAGACATACGGATGCAAAACGGGATCGAACCAGAACACGGTATGGCCCTGCGCCTCAAGGCTCTCCTTCAAACGCCAAGCAGCAGACTGCTCCTTGGATTCGGAGTCAGAAAACAGAGCAAGGCGGAGATAACGAGTCTCATCCGTCATATTGCACGCTCCTTAGTTCGACGCGTCTACGCCGTCTTGAGAATCAGAAGCCTCATCAAGCGGCTGGCGGCCGTGGTAATGATGGCGCAGAACAGGCTCGAAAAGACCCACTGCCCACATGATGGCAAACGAGATGATCAGAAGCACGAGGAACACGACGACAATCCACACGCCATGAGTGTTCGACATGAGGAAGGCGCCGAGGCCAAGCACGAAGGTCCACGCATAAATGATGATGACCGAGTTTCGCATGGAGAATCCACGGCCGAGAAGACGATGATGCAGATGGCCCTTGTCGGGCTGCATGATGGGCTGATGACGAAGCAGGCGCCTGATGATGGCGCATGCGGTATCGGCAATAGGAATGGCAACCACGATGAGGGGCACCGCCATGATCACCAGCGTCGGCGTCTTCATAACGCCAAGCAGCGAGATGACGCCGAGCATTGCGCCCAGAGTCAAGCTGCCCGAATCGCCCATAAAGATGGATGCAGGATGGAAGTTGTACTTCAAGAAGCCAAGGCAGGCGCCGAGCAAGACGATCGACAGCATGGCCGTCTCAACCAGGCCGCCCTGGAAGGCGATGACGAAAAGCCACACTGATCCAATGGCCGTGATGCCTCCGGCAAGACCATCGAGGCCGTCGATCAGGTTGATCACGTTCATGAAGGAGACCAGATAGAACACGGTCAGCGGATAGGCGAACCACCACGCAAAATGGATCATCTCGTGACCGAAGGGGTTCATCAAGCTGTCAAACAGCACGCCAGACGTAGCGATGATCAACGCACCGGCAATCTGACCAGCCAACTTAGCAAGAGCCCTGATGTGCTTGACGTCGTCAACAACGCCCGTAGCGAACACCACGGCAAGGCCGATCATAACGCCCCAGTGGTTAACATCGGTACGCACGCCGCCCGTATAGAATCCCGCCCATCCCAGGAAGGTCTCGCCCAGCAGCTCGACAAACAGCGCCACCAAGATACCCGCAAAGATGGCAATACCACCCAAGCGCGCAATGGGTTCGGTGTTCACACGACGAGCGTCGGGATAGTCAATGGCGTCGAAGCGTTTAGCCACCTTCTTGGCAGAGGGCATGGCAAGCAAGACCACCACGCAGGCGATCAGACCAAGCACAAGGAAATGTCGCAAAGTGACAGGCACGGCTTACATATTCCCCTCGTAGAAGGCGATGGCATCCTTGATGTCGGCGTCGAAGATGTTATGACCCTTCTCCAGAACGATGCCGCGCTTGCAGAACTCCTTCGCCGAAGTGGAGGAATGCGTGACGAACAGAACCGTGACACGGGAATCGGACATAATCTCGTGAACGCGGTCAAGGCACTTGCGAGCGAAACGACGGTCGCCCACCGAAAGAGCCTCGTCGACCACGAGGATATCGGGCTTGATGGAGCTGGCAAAGGCAAAGCCCAGGCGGGACTTCATGCCACTCGAATA
>JAFYTB010000043.1 GCA_017559045.1 Eggerthellaceae bacterium
GCAAGTTCGCTTGTGACGTATGCCGCACGGTGAAGGCCGACTACGAAGCCCTCGCTGACGAGCTGTACGAGATGGGAGAGAACGCCAGCTTCCCTTATCGGCATCTGGTGATCGACGAGGGCCAGGACTTCGAGTTCAAGGCGATCGACGAGGCGGACCTGCTTGAGTACTTCAAGATGTGCGTCGAAGCCGTCGACGGTACCATGATTGTGTTCTATGACAGCAATCAGGCGGTGCAAAGCGGCCCAGCGAGAAGGGCGGGTCGTTCCTGGCAGGGCGATGCGCAAAAACAGACGAACTTTCAGCGGTTTCTCAGCGGAGCGGACTGCAAGCTCTCGCTCTTCGTCAACTGCCGAAACACGGAGAAGATCTCGAGTTCGTCCCTCGGGGCTCTCGACATCAGCTCCGCGAGGAAGCGGAAGTGTGCCAAGACGCTGCGGTCGGTGGAAGGATCGGACAATCCCGAGGTTCTGATCTCGGAAGACGTGTCTCAGCAAGAACGATATGTGGACAGTCAGATACGGACGTTCGAGGAAGCGGGATTGAAGTCGATCGTCGTGCTGTCATGCAAATCGCTGAGTTCCGATGCTGGCGGCAAAACCGCATTCTTCCATCGCGTGGAGACCCGCTCCGATTCGAAAGGACGGACGCGCACTTTGTGGGGCGGACCCGAAGCGTCTTTCTATACCTGTCGCACTTTCAAAGGGCTCGAGGCGGAAGCGGTGATCTTGGTCGACGTCACCAAGGACGTATGGTTGAACAACGAAGGCGTTCTGCGCGAGGTGGGCGCAGGGCAGCTTCTCTACACGGGAGCATCGAGGGCAAAGCATGCGTTGAGGATTGTCTGCGACATGAGCAAAGAGGACTGCAGGGAGGTGGTGGCAGCTCTCGGGGAGAAAGGTCTATCTAAGCCCTATCCCGCTTTGAGGAACCGTCTGAAAGCTCAGGCTGCTATAGCGGAATAGTCACTGCCTGCGTAAATGCGGGTGGTAGCCCATGATAGGCCTAAAGGGATGCTGGCGACCGGGCTTTAGTTGCAGCGGTTCTTGCACCTTGCCCATCTGTTTGTCGTCATATGCTACGACTTGTTTGCTGTGTTCGAAAGGACGTTGCCATGTTGGAATATCTTGCAGCACATTTTGCAGGTTGCTTAGCAGCCGATGCGGTTCGGTTCAAGCAGGAGGAGAAGGCTGCCGTTGCGGCTCAGGCTGAACTTGAGGGAAAGTGGGACTTCGCTACATCGGAGATGATCGTGGACCCCGTGCCCGCTCCGGACCTTCTTGCTATTCGCGAGCACGTTCGCTCTATAGCTTCGGCATGTTCGATTCTTGACGACATGGACTTTTGCGAGGGGGTCGGTTTGTTGGGAATGACCTTCCGGGGGATCTTCCTCGACGATGCCATAAAGTTCATGCTGTGCGCCGCCATGGCAGACGGTGAGCTTAACGCTGACGAGGCTGTAACGATCGGTATTATCATGGATGACTCTCGCGACGTTGCCTATTGGATGGGGGAGGCGGCCTCGCTTTGCGCAATCGGCGGTTCCTATCATTTCGAGAAGCCGTTGTTTTTCGAGATTGCATGCAGGATGGGCGACTTCTTGGGTGCCGACCTTGCTGGTACTGCTCGCTTGCTTTACGAGAAACTCGGTTGCGCGGTTATCCAGGCGGACGGTCGCGTGAGTCAGGGTGAGATCGATGCAATCGAGAGTTGCTTGGATGCCATAGATTATTGGGCTATGTAGCTCCGCTTCTTGGCCAAATGGCTTCGTAGGGGCCTTGTGTTGCGTTGGTGAACGCTGCA
>JAFYTB010000044.1 GCA_017559045.1 Eggerthellaceae bacterium
CGGACAGATTTTCTCAAAATACATCTAAACCTGTTAAAATTCATCTCAAAATTTAACAGCAAGAATGAAAATCGTTGTAATTTAGGGAGATTTCGACAGATGAAGTACAAGACAATGAGAAGCGTTTTTCATGAGGGAAAGATCTCCCAAGAGGCGGAACTTTCTGCTCGGTTTGCCTTGCCGACGACGAGAAGGCTCGGTTTTGCATTGGGGGATGACGAGCTTTTCTTCACTATGACTTCCGAAATCTACGATCTTCTTTTAGAGGCAGCAAAGCTGGATAAAAAGATTACGGTGCTGGCATCGTCGCTTCCGCGAAGGGCTATATCGAGCTATACGGAATCAACGTTGATCGACGAAATTGTTCTGACGAACAATATCGAAGGCGTGCATTCATCCCGCCGAGAGATTAGCAAGGTTCTTGAGTCGCTGAAGGAGCAGGATCGCAGCGGTCGATTCTTCGGTCTAGTCCAGAAGTATGTGCTGCTATCTAGCGGTCAGAAAATCCCTCTCGGCTCTTGCGAGGATGTTCGGTCTCTGTACGATGACCTTGTGCTTGATGAGGTTGTGCAGGCCAAGAAAAGCAACTTGCCAGATGGCGCGTTGTTTCGCGCGGGTACTGTTGATGTTTGCGACGGAGCGGGAAGGCCCATCCATTCGGGTGTCCATCCGGAAGAGAAAATTATTCGACTCTTGGAGAAGTCGCTCGGTGTTTTGAACGATGAAAGCATTGAGACCATCGTTCGCGCAGCGCTTTTTCATTACCTGTTCGGCTACGTTCATCCTTTCTACGACGGGAATGGCAGGATGAATAGGTTTATCAGCAGCTACGTCATCGCCCAGGAGTACGAGCCAATTATTGGCTTGAGGCTTTCGTACTCGATTAAAGAGAACATTCAAAAGTATTACGCTGCCTACACGACTTGCGAGCACGCTCTTAATAGAGGGGACCTGACCCCTTTTGTTATCGCTTTTTGTGAGATTGTTACTGCCGCGATGAGGGATATGGCCGAGTCTTTGCTCGAAAGAAGGGACAGCCTCGATTCATGCGAGAAAACCCTTGCGGAGATGCCCGAATGCCGGGATTCAGACATTTTCAGTTTGGGCTGCGCGCTCGTTACGGCAACGTTGTTCTCCGCCTATGGTTTAACCGCGGTTCAGCTTGGCGAGGTGTTCGATATTTCCAGACAGACAGTCTATAAGAGGCTTGAACCCTTCAAGACTGCGGGCCTTTTGCTGCAGAAGAAAGTCGGACGCAAGCTGTGCTACTCGCTTTCTCTGGAAGAGCTGAGAAAGCGAGGGCGAGACTAAAGAACCCCGCGGCTAAGTTATCCGAGGAGCTGTAACGGCTCCCCATTTTGAAATTGATTATTTGCTCGTAATCTGCGCACCGTTTTCGTTGATGTGCGCATGCAATTTCAGCTAGGTGCGCGTGCTTCGCACAAGAGCGTTCTCATCGACGTGTACATCCTTCGACGTTTGACGGCTCGGTCTCGAGGTACCTTCTGAGGAACTCCGTGCAGCGACGCTCGAGTTCCTCGGGCGGGAAGGGCTGGCCTTTCGACATCCACGCGCGCATCGTGTGCACAAGCCCGGCGGAGTAGAAGTCACCCACGAACTCCGCCGACGTCTTCAAGGTCACGCCCTCGCGCTTGCACCACAGCTCGATGCGAGTAACGATTCCGTCGGCAATCTGGGCGACGACCATATCGAGCACGCCCGCTGGCACGCCGCCTCCCTCCAGGTTTTTCCTCATGCCCCTGTCTCCGATCAACATCTTCGCAAGGGATACGTGCATGTAGCTCGCGTACTCCCAAAGATCATCGAGGCTTTCACCCGCCGAGAGCTGTTCACGATGTCAGCCGTGACGGTAGTGAGGTAGTAGCGGAAGAAGTCGTCCTTGTCCTCAAAATGCTTGTAGAAGGTGCCTCGGCGCACGGTGGCGAGCTCGCAGATCTCGCTGACGGAAATCTCCTGCAAAGCCTTCGTGCGCGAGAGCTCCTCGAAGGCCTGTACCAGCAGCGCCCTCGTTCTCTGCCTGCGAATATCCATGCCCTCGCCTTTCGTTGACGTTTTCTCGAATCAGTCTCCTAAAGTACGGATGACCGATTCTGACCCCTCCAAATTCTGCGTCTAAGTTGGCATGATAGCGTGAAAGGTGACAGCTGTCACCAAACGTGTAATCCCAACGAGCAAGGAGAGGTTATTATGGAGGAAATCTACGAGGCCATCGTGAAGCTTCCCATCGGCAAGAAGCCCTGCACGCTTACGATCAACCGCAACGGCGACGGAACGTTCGACGGCACGTTCTCGGTGCTCGGTTCCACCGCCCCCGTTTCTGACGGCAAGATCGATGACGAGGGCAACTATTCCTGCGCTTGCACCATTACGACCATGCTCGGCACCATGGAGGGCGTCGCCGAGGGTCGTGTGTTCGACGGAAAGATCGACGGCGTCGCCAAGGCGCGCATCGGCGTCCTCCCCATGAAGTCGGCTGAGCTCTGGTAGGAGGCTCTCATGCGGAACTCTTGCGTGAGCAGCTCGCTCCAACCGCGACTTGTGGTCGATGGAGCTGAGCTCAAAGTAAACGAAAAGGGCATGTCCTACTGGGAGCATGAGCTTCCCTGGCATTACGAGGAGGACGGCTTCCAGGTAACGCGAGGCAGCGCTTGGTCCGCCCCTGGCTGCCACCTTGGCTGCGGCGTCCTTATCTACTCGAAGGACGGCAGGGTCGTTCGCATTGAGGGAGATCCGGAGAACCCCTACAACCAGGGTCGTCTGTGCCCTAGGTGCGTGGCCGTCGACGACATAATCAACCACGAAAACCGCCTTCAGTACCCCATGAAGCGCGCTGTTGAGGACCGTGGTCTCAACAAGTGGGAGCGCATCAGCTGGGACGAGGCGCTCGACACCGTCGAGCAGCGCTTCAACGAGTACAAGGAGAGGCACGGTGCGGAGAGCGTCGTCTTCCTGCAGGGCACTGGCCGCGACATCGCCGCCTACATCAGCCGTCTGGCCTGGTCTTTCGGCTCGCCGAACTACGCGTTCAGCCTTTCGAACGTGGCCTGCTTCGGCCCGCGCATCTTCGCGAGCATGATGACCACGGGCGTGTTCATGATTGGAGACTACTCTCAGCAGTTCATCGACCGCTACGACAACCCCGAATGGCAGTGCCCGGCGCTCACCGTCGTATGGGGCAACAACCCCATCGTCGCGAATTCCGACGGCGCCTACGGCCACTGGGTGACCGACGTCATGCAGCGCGGCTCCAAGCTTATGGTCATCGACCCGCGCCTGACCTGGCTCGCAGCTCACGCAGACTGCTGGCTGCAGGTTCGCCCCGGCTCCGACGGAGCGCTCGCGCTCGCCATGGGCAACGTCATGATCGAGGAGGGCATCTACGACAAGGAGTTCGTCGAGAAGTGGGTCCACGGCTTCGAGGAGTACTCTGCGCTCTGCGCCGAGTGGACTCCCGAGCGCGCCGAGGAGGTCACCTGGGTCCCTGCCGACGAGATCCGCGAGGCGGCGCGCCTTCTGGCAGCCAACAGCCCGGCGCTCCTGCAGTGGGGCGTGGCGCTCGACCAGCGAGAGGACTGCGTGTTCTCGTCTCGCGCAGTGCTCGCACTGTTCGCCATCACCGGCAACCTCGAGAAGCCCGGCTCCAACATCGTGGGCCCAGAGCTTTTGAAATACATCACCGGCTGGGGCCGCGAGCTGCTTTCCTTCGACGCGGAAGAGAAGCGCATCGGAACCGATGAGCTTCTCATCTACAAGCTCGGCCTTCAGGTTGCGTCCATCAACAAGATGATCGACCACATGATCGAGCAGCCCGAAGACTACCCGATCAAGGCATCCTGGATTCAGACCGTGAACCAGATCGCCTGCGGCGGCGTGGATAACGAACGCACCATCGAGGCGTTCAAGAACCTCGAGTTCAACGTGTTCGTCGACCTGTTCATGACCCCTTCGGCCATGGCTTTCGGCGATTTGATCCTTCCCGTCACCACTTATCCCGAGCGGAATGGCATCCGCGTGGGAGACGGCACCCAGCGCGGCGAGACCATCAACGCCGCCGTGCCGCCTTTGGGCGAGTGCCGCAGCGACATGGAGATCAACCTCGAGCTCGGCCGTCGCTTCAACCCCGAGGCGTGGCCGTGGGAAACCGTCGAGGAGATGTTCAGCCACATCCTATCCGAGACCGGCCTCGACTTCGAAGGCGTGCGCGAAACCGCTCCGAGCTACCTGCCGTTTGAGTACAACAAGCACGAGAAGGGCCTCATGCGCCCCGACGGCCAGCCCGGCTTCTTGACGCCCACCGGCAAGGTTGAGCTCAAGTCGCTCGGCCTCGAGTTCATGGGCTTTGACCCGCTGCCGACCTACAACGAGCCCTCGATGACGCCGTACTCTCAGCCCGAACTGGCGAAGGATTACCCGCTCGTGCTCCAGACCGGCGCTCGCCAGCACAACACGTTCCATTCCGAGAACCGCATGAGCGGCCGCCTTCGCCCCATTCATCCCGAGCCCACCGTCATGATACATCCGGATACGGCTGCCGAACTGGGCGTTCGTGATGGCGAGTGGGTATGGGTCGAAGGCCCCGTCGGCACGACAGGACGCGTAGCGCGTGCGAGGCGCGTAGCAGAGGTGACCACCGCCATTGACCCGCGTTGCGCGAGCTCCGACCACGGTTGGTGGCATCCCGAGGGCGACCCCGAGAACCTCTTCGACGTGAACGAGATAAACATCAACAATTTGATTCCGTGGACGACGGGCCTCACGGGCGTCGGCGCCAACTACAAGTGCATCCTCTGCAAGATCTACCCCTGTAAGGACGGTGAGTAAGAGATGAAAGCGCTTCTCGTCAACTATCGATGGTGCACGGGCTGCCATTCATGCGAGCTCGCCTGCCAGGTGAAGAACGACCTTCCCGCCGGCCAGTACGGCATCAAGCTCAACCAGGTCGGCCCGTGGGAGTATGCGCCCAAGAAGTGGCAGTACTCCTACTTCCCAGTGCTGACCGACCAGTGCAACTTGTGCGCCGATCGCCTGGCTGCCGGCAAGCTTCCCAGCTGCGTGCAGCATTGCCAGGCTAACTGCATCCAGCTTATGGACGCATCTGAGGCTGCGACTATCGCTGCCGCCAACCCCAAGATGCTGATGATGACCATCTAGACGCATCGTGTGAGTCGAACGGCCCTCGCGGGGCATTCCGCGAGGGCCGTTCTTTCTTGAAAGGAGAGCGCGCATGACTCGAACCCTCGTTGTCCTCGACCATCCCTACACCTACGGCTCATCGAAGAACGAGCCTCATAACCGCCCTCGTCGAAGGCTTCCTTCATGGGGAAGTAGCCCTGGGCGCCGTTGGTCAGGGCGCAGGGCATAATGGCCTTCCAGCCCGGGGCTTCCTTTGTCATGACACCGGCGGCGGTGAAAGGTTCGCCGGGGAAGCCCACCAGTGCCACATCACCGATGCACAGGCCAGTAAGGGTCAGGTCGAAGCTGTAGGGGCCATGCTCCAGATTGCACATTCGGGCAGCTTCCGCCACCACGGTGGTCAGTTCCATAGCTTTATAGGGGATCAGATCATCCCGGCCTGCAGTATGCAGTTCTTGATACTTGCGGGCCAACGGCATGGCTTCTGCCGGAGGAACTTTGGCAGGAACGGTAATGGTC
>JAFYTB010000045.1 GCA_017559045.1 Eggerthellaceae bacterium
CAAGCACCCGATGGTTCGAGCAGTAAGGGCAACCAGTGCCTTCGCTGCGTCTGCAGGCCGCCGCCTCCCATTCGTGTCCCTTCTCGCAGATCCACCAAAATTTCCTGCTGGAGCCAGCCTTTATGTCCTCCAGTTTAAGCGCACCATTCTTGGTGGGATGCCACTCCTTGATGATTTCGGGGCGCAGCGTCACAAGGGTCTTGCCTCTGAAGAACATCCTGTCGGGATTAACCCCGCGCCTGACGCTCGCGCAATGTGGACAGATAGTGCCTTGCCGACTTCTGTGCTTTACCTCGGCTTTCCACTCATGTCCTTTCTCGCACAGCCACCAAACCTTCGCGGTAGAGCCCGGCGTCACATCAGAGGGCGTAAGCGTTCCATTCTTCGTCGGGTGCCATTCGGCGGCAAGGGCGGGTTCGATCGTTGCGAGATCGTTGTAACCGGGAATGAGGCGAGAGAAGCGCTTCCTCGACGGCGCCTTGGACTCGCCGACGCTTTCTGAAGCAGGATCAGCCCATCTGTCGAGGCAGAACGGGCAGAGACCGCCTTTTCTGTACATGCAATTCTTTATGGACTCTTGCCACTCCTGTCCGCAATCGGGGCACAGCCACCAGGCTTTCGCTGTCGAGTATGGCCTGACCTCGCTGGGCTGGAGGCCATCGTTTTTGGTCGGATGCCAGTAAGCGGCCACTTGGGGAAACCTCGAGGCGAGATCCAGCTTTTCCAACCCTGCGCACCTCAGCTTGTCCACCCATTTGCCGCAGAATGGACAGGATCCTCTTTGCTCTGGGAAGCGATCGATGGACGCCTTCCATTTCCTGCCGCAATCTGGGCATTCCCATTTCAGCGCTCTGCTGTAGTAGCTGGAAATCTGATCAGCGGGTAGTTTGTTGTCCGGTGAGTAGTACTTGAGGAAGCTGGTGGTGCGGCCGGATAAATCGGTCAAGCCGGGGCGAATCTCTCTAATTGGGAAGCATGTGGGACACTTGCGTTCTGCGGATATTCGATGGGTGATGAGATCCTCCCATTCGTGCCCCTTCTCGCACATCCACCACACATTCTTGCCGGACCCGTGCGAAATGCTTGCGGGCGTAAGGGGTCCGTTCTTGGCGGGATGCCACTCTTTCAGAAGCTCTTCGCGACCGTTCTTCTCGCACCATTCCTTCAGGCTCATAGGTTTCGCCCAAAGCTCCTTATATCTGCCGGTCCTTACTCGTTTTCTGCTCACGGCATGAGGGTCGAGTGGCATGACTTCGGCTTTTCGATGCCTGTCTTCCTCTTGGGCCTTCTCGACCCTATCGAGAAAAGGCTTGAGCACGTCAGCGTAGCCGTTTCGAAGCATCCAGCTCTTCGGGGTCTCAAGCCAGGTCTCGCCGAACCGGCCCTTTTGGAGAAACACCCTTTCGCTCTCCAGCACCGCCATTGTGTCGGGCTTTTTACGACGGTTTTTCCAAGGGTGCCAAATTTCGGCAAGCTCGGGGCAGAGCGTCTTGACATCGTTGAACCCAGGCAGGGCCTCTCTTCCCGAGCAGTACGGGCAGAGCCGCCCGAAAGCGGATGTCGTGCGCTCGTTTATTCCGCAAAGCCACTCGTGGCCGCAATCAGAGCCCTTCCACCACACGTTCAGCGTTTGGTCGGGGAACACCTCAAATGGCGTGCACCCGTTTTTGGTGGGGTGCCACTCTGCGGCAATTTCCGGGTAGAGGGTGGCGAGGTCGTTTCGGCCGGGCACGAGATCGACGTTCGAGCACGCCAGGCAGTCGTCCCAGGCGCGGCTGATCCTCGTTTTGGGGGCCTCCTGCCATTCGTAGCCGCACTCGTCGCAGCGCCACCAAACCTTCTTTTTCGAGAGGCACACGATGTCTTCGGGGATGAGCCCCTCGTTTTTCGTCGGATGCCACTGATTGATGAGAGCCTGGCGACCGTTCTGCTCGGCCCATTCGGAGAGGGGCTTGAAGCGGTCGGGGCGTCGGCCGGCGAAACCCTCGAAGGTGTGCGAGCCGTCCTCGCCACGCACGTGGTGCGCGATTTTTTGCTGTCCACTGGTTGCATATACGTCTATGAAAGCGTCACCGATTCGCACGCGCACCTCTTTGCCAGCATAGTTTAAGGGAAGGCCATAATGCACCCCGCGAACAGTGATTACGGCCTCTGGCGAAGCCTTTGCCTTCACCCAGGTCACAGAAGTGAAGGGCTCGTTTGGGAGAGGCGCCAGGAAGGGGGCCTCGTAAAGCAGGAAGGCATCCTTGCTGGAAACGTCGAACATTAGAGTGGGGCTTGTCCTGTCATTGAAAATCTCGACAAGCTTTGAAATGGCCATATTGAGCTGCTCGATGGAGGTGAATCGCATTTGTCCCAGAAACTCAATGAACCGATTAGCTGCAATTCTGACATTCGCCTCAACGGCCCCCTTGTCTTGAGGGCGGCGTATACGGGCTGGCGCGACGATTACTCCATAATGGTCGGCCATCTCCTGGTACTTCCGATTAATGTCGCGCTTTTCCTTCATGGGAACACGAAGTCCGTTCCTGATCTTAACGGCCGTGGCCGTATTGTCAGGAGCGAGGAACATCGGAACCCCACCGAGAAATTCGAATAGAGCGCAATGTTGCTCGAGCCAGCTTTGCATGGACATATCAAGCGAAGCGCGGACAAAGGTGTAGCCGCTGTAGGGCATTGTTGCGACAAACAGGTAGGCGGGCGTGGTCTCGCCTGCCTTGCCGTAAATCGGGATCGTTCTTCCGGCCCAATCCACCTGGACCTCCTCGGC
>JAFYTB010000002.1 GCA_017559045.1 Eggerthellaceae bacterium
AGTAGCTACGAGCCAATCCGTCACCCGTCCCTCATCTGACACACCCCCCGCCACGTCCTGCTGTTTCGCCTGATGCAGGGCGGGTGGCCGCTCACGCAATATGTGTTCTTTGCACGGCGAGACTAGTATTTTGCCGCGGTTGTGTTAATCTTTCCGCGGTAGAAATTGCGGGGCTTAATCAGCCTCGTATTTATTGTTGCGAGGCATCTCGCAAAAGCGTTTACCTTGGAGGAACCTTATGAAAATCCTGGGAATGGGCGTGCCCGAGCTTCTTATCATTCTCGTGGTCATCCTGCTTATCTTTGGCCCGAAGAACCTTCCCAAACTCGGCAGCGCACTCGGCAAGACCGTGAAGAACCTGCGTGAGGGCATGGGCGCCGGCGAGAAGGAAGCTGAAGAGGCTACCGAGGAAGTCGTTGAAGAGGTCGTCGAGGAGGAAGTCGAAGAGGCCCCCAAGAAGACCGTCAAGAAGGTTGTTAAGAAGAAGGCTGAGTAGCCTCTCGGCAACAATCGACAAACGAAGTCTTTGCGAACGGCGAGGTTAAGCACCTCGCCGTCGCTATGCTATTGCAGGAGTGCTTTTAGGCTTTCCGTGCAGTGAAATGTATCTGCGTCGTAGCAAAGGCGCACTGAGATTAAGGGACGAAATACACCCATGGCAGAGAGCAACTACATTCTGACCCAAGAGGGCCGCGTCAAGCTTGAAGAGGAGCTTCACTTCCTCGAGACCGTGAAGCGTGCCGAGATTGGCGAGCGCATCAAGGTCGCACGTGAGTTCGGCGATATCTCCGAGAACTCCGAGTACGATGATGCTAAGAACGAGCAGGGCATGATGGAGGCACGTATCGCCGAGATCAGCCACATCCTTGCCGAGGCTACGGTCGTCACTACGCCGAAGCGTTCCAGCAAGGTCAACATCGGTTCCATCGTTACCGTCGACATGGGCGGTCGCGAGCGCGTGTTCACCATCGTTGGTGGCGCTGAGAGCGATGTCGCTGCTGGCAAGATTTCCAACGAGTCCCCGGTTGGCGCCGCTCTGCTGGGCCGCAAGAAGGGTGACAGCATCAAGACCACCGGTCCGACGGGCCGCGAGATCGAGATGACCATCCTGAAGATCGAGCACTAGTCGATTTTCGGTTGCGTTGGTTGACGCAGCGGGCTGTCAGCGGTTGACGCTGGCAGGCTTTCGCAAGTTTGCGTTAGCGGGCTTGCGAGAGCGAGCATGCGCTGCGGATTTCACCGGCGTGATTTCTCAACACTTCGGGCCGCCGAGGCATCCGTTTTCGCTTTTCGTCTGCCTTGGCGTACCCGGTGCGCTTGGCTGCGAAACATGGTGATTACGGGTGTCTTGGCGGCCCTCGCTATATTCCATGGGCGAACCTAGTGCATAATACAAAAGGCTCTGATTTACCGCGTCAACCTGCGTGTTTATGATTCCGCTGTTGACGAATCTGAAGAAGAAGGAACTTCAATGACTGAAGAAAACATCAAGGCAGCAGCTGCCCAGATCGAGGATGACCCCATCGAGGTGCGTCGCAACAAGCGCGAGGCTCTCATTGCTGCGGGCATCGATCCGTATGGCCATGCCTTCGACTACTCTCATCACATCGATCAGCTGAACGAGCTGTACGCAAACCTCGAGGATGGCGAGTCCACCGAGGATCGCGTTGACATCGCTGGCCGTATCATGGCAAAGCGCGTTCAGGGCAAGATTGTCTTCATGGGTCTGCGTGACGCAACGGCTGACATGCAGCTGTTCTGCCGCATTGACGCACTCGGCGAGTCCGAGTTCGAGCGCATGAAGGATCTCGATGTGGGTGACTGGATCGGCGTTCATGGCACCATGATGCGTACGCGCCGTGGCCAGCTCTCTGTTGCAGTTGATGCTTTCGAGCTGCTGTCCAAGAGCCTGCGTCCGCTGCCTGAGAAGTTCCATGGTCTGCAGGACAAGGAGACCCGCTATCGTCAGCGCTATGTCGACCTCATCATGAACCCCGAGGTCAAGGAAGTGTTCACGAAGCGCTCCAAGATCGTTTCCGCAATCCGCCACTACATGGAGGAGCAGGGCTTCTTCGAGGTTGAGACCCCCTTCCTGCATGGCATTCTCGGCGGCGCAAACGCCAAGCCCTTCATCACGCACTTCAACGCGCTTGATCGCGACTACTATCTCCGTATTGCAACCGAGCTGCCGCTGAAGCGTCTGCTGGTTGGTGGCTTCGAGAAGGTCTTCGAGATTGGTCGTCAGTTCCGTAACGAGGGTATGGACCCGTACCATAACCCCGAGTTCACCACCATGGAGGCCTATCAGGCATTCACCGACCTCAACGGTATGATGCGCCTCACCCAGGGCTATATCCAGGCTGCTGCTCTTGCTGCTTGCGGCACGCTGCAGGTGTCCTACCAGGGTCAGGAGATCGACCTGTCTGGTGACTGGCGCGTAGCTACCATGATGGAGCTTGCTTCCGAGGGCGCTGGCGAGGATGTTAGCTTCGATCGTACCCGCGAAGAGCTGGTTGAGATCCTCGAGCGCAACGGCGGCCATGCCGATGCTGCATGGGGCAAGGGCAAGCTTATCGCCGAGATCTTTGAGGCAGTGGCTGAGGAGAAGCTCATTCAGCCCACCTTCGTTATCGATCATCCGCTCGAGATCAGCCCGCTTGCTAAGAAGAAGGCTGACAACCCCGAGCTCACCGAACGTTTCGAGCTCTTCATCATCGGTCATGAGTATGCCAATGCATTTACCGAGCTCAATGACCCGGTTGACCAGGCTGAGCGCTTCCGCGCCCAGGTTGCTGCAAAGGACATGGGCGACGACGAGGCCATGGGCTTCGACCACGACTACATCCGCGCTCTCGAGTACGGTATGCCGCCGGCTGGTGGCGTTGGCGTGGGCATCGACCGCCTTGTCATGCTGCTTGCCGATGCACCCAGCATCCGCGACGTCCTGCTGTTCCCCCACATGAAGGAGGAGCTGCCTGCTGGTGGCCGCGCTGCTGCGCCGGCTGCTGCTGAGGCTGCTGCTGAGGTCGAAGAGGCTGCTGAGGAGTGCGTTATCGACTTCTCCAAGGTTGTTCTTGAGCCGCTGTTCGAGGATGCCGTTGATTTCGAGACTTTCAGCAAGTCCGACTTCCGCGCCGTTAAGGTTAAGGAGTGCGTCGCTGTTCCGAAGTCCAAGAAGCTTCTGCAGTTCACGCTTGACGATGGTTCGGGCGTTGATCGCACCATTCTTTCCGGCATTCACTCTTACTATGAGCCCGAGGAGCTCGTGGGCAAGACTTGCGTGGCTATCACCAATCTGCCGCCGCGCAAGATGATGGGTATCGAGTCTTGCGGCATGCTTCTCTCCGCTGTTCACAGCGAGCTCGTTGAGGGCGATGAGACCGAGGAGCGCCTGAACCTTCTCATGCTGAGCAACCGCATCCCTGCTGGTGCAAAGCTGTACTAAGGATCAAGGCTGAGGAGCCGAGGGCCGAGGGCGTTTAACAAATAGCGATACGTCATCTAGCGGGCGTTGACTTAGTGGGTGAGCCTCATGTTGGGGTTGAGCTCGCGGGTCAACGCCCGTTTTGTGTTTACGGGCCTCGGGGTTCGTCACTCGATTTCTTCCATAGCCCCGTAACCATCGATTTGCATGAAATGGCGACTTTTGTACTTATGTGCATGAGATGTCGAGTTTTGCGCCGGCCCGCATGAGATGCCGACTTTTACACCTTTTCTTTGGGGCGGTGTCTTGCGCTCAAGAGGCGGCTTAGATCTCAGCTTACATCTTCCCAGTTCAGAATTATCCTCTAAATGAATAAATCAAGATTATCGAGTTGTTTGAGCGAGCTTAGGGTCAAAATGGGCGTTTAAGCGGTCAATTTAGGTGAAGAACTCGAGATCTCATGCAGATTTGCCTCGATATCGCCAAAAGAGGTGTAAAAGTCGCCATCTCATGCAGGCTGATGCGGAACGCGAAGTCTTATGCAGGCTGATAAAAGTTGCGATCTCGTGCAGACTGCCGAAAAGGTCGTCACCTCATGCAGGCTGCTGTAAAACTCGAGTTTTCATGCAGGGCATAAAAACGCCCGGGCGATGACGCTCGGGCGTGGGGGTTGGCTTAAGTTTGGGGTGCTATGAAGCTACAGTAGCCTTGCGTATGGGGTGACTCGCAGATGGGGCGGCCCCGCGGATGGCTCGCCTTAGGCTTGTCCTGCGCTGCAGCGGGAAGGCCTTCTCGGCCTGCGCTACAGTGGGAAGGCGTTCTCGGGGACGTCGAGCAGAATGCAATCGATCAGGTCGCCGGCCTTCTTGGACTCCAAGCCCTCGGGCAT
>JAFYTB010000046.1 GCA_017559045.1 Eggerthellaceae bacterium
AACGCCGCAAGGAGGAGTCCTATCGCCCCTCCTAGCCAACGTCGTGCTGAACGAGTTCGACTGGTGGATAGTCTCCCAATGGGAGGGCCAGACGGAACGCTTGCGGAAGCCGCCCAAGAAGCAGTACAACCAGAAGGGGACGAGGGTGATGAGCAACGAGTACAAGGCGCTCAGAAGCACCCGCCTCAAGGAGATGTACATAGTCCGATATGCAGATGACGCCAAGATATTCTGCCGAAATAGGGAGGATGCCGAAAGGACCTACGAAGCGGTGTGCGGCTGGCTGCAAGCGCGGCTGAAGCTGAACGTATCGCCCGAAAAGTCCAAGGTTACCAATCTGAGGAAGCAGTACTGCGAATTCCTGGGGTTCAAGATGAAAGTCGTGCCAAGAGGGAAGGAATCCGACGGCACCCCCAGATACGTGGTTCGCTCCCATGTGTGCGATAAGGCGCTCGAACGCATAAAGGAGACGCTAAGGGACAGGCTCGACCAGATACAGAGGCCAAGGGACAGCAGGGACCTTCACCTGAGGGTCAACGTCTACAACGCCATCGTCATCGGGATCCAGAACTACTACTCCATGGCAACGATGGTGAGCGATGACCTGAACGGAATCAACAGAATCATGCAGGGCAGAATCAACCGAAGAATCGCAACGGACAGGAAGGGCCACTGGTCCAACGATTACCTGAAGAAGCGATACGGGAAGTCTCGCATGATGAGGTGGGTAAGCGGCACGCCCATACTGCCTATCGGATACGTAAGACACATGCACCCGATGCCGAAACCCAAGGAAGTCAACGCCTACACCCCAGAGGGGCGCAGGGCCATTCACAAAAACCTGGGTATGGATACATCGGTCATGCTGAACATGATGCGCAATCCGATTAGGGAAAGAACGATAGAGTACAACGACAATCGCATATCGCTGTACGTCGCCCAGCAGGGACGATGCGCCGTAACGGGCATCGGCTTGGAAATGGGAGAAATCCACTGCCACCACAAGAAGCCGACTGCCATGGGCGGCAGCGACCGCTATCAAAACCTCGTGATTCTCCACAAGGACGTTCACGTACTCGTCCACGCGAATGCGGACGAAACCATAGTGCGATATGCGGGAGAGCTGAACCTAACCGAAAGACAGCTTGGGAAGGTAAACAAACTGCGAGCCGAAGCAGGATTGAAGCCAATCGAAAACGGCATGTCTGTGAGTTCTGAATGAGATTAGAAACACCTGTTTGATGGAACGCCGTGTGCGGTGAAAGTCGCATGCACGGTGTGAGGTGGGGGAAAAGCCGAAGATAGCATCAAAGGCTTACCTATCACCATACGTTCACGACGCGGCTGATGGCGACATCTGGGTGATGATCGTCGGCCGAAACGAGGCCGGCTTCTCGCTCTCCTTCGCGAAGGACAAGGAGACCATCATCGACGCAGAGTTCAAGTGCCAGCCGATGGACGACGAGGGGACCCTCATCACCTACATCGAGGAGCTCCGCCAGTCGGCGGCAGGGTGAGGTGAGCGGATATGACGACCCTTGACTTCAGAAAGCAGAGGAAGAACTACCTCAAGGTCACCCTGCCCGATGAGGCCGAGACGAGCCTCTCCGTCCTGCAGCCCACCAAGGAGCTGTTCCACAAGATGGCGGCCATGAGCGAGGAGGTCGGCGGCATCGCAGGCTCCGACCTCGACGCGCTCGACGAGGTGTACTCCGTGTGCGCCGAGCTCATGAGCCGCAACAAGGAGGGGCTCGTGGTGAGCAAGAGCAACCTCGAGCACGTGATCGCGAGCAGCGATGTAGCCGAGGTCGGCATTGCTGCTGTGGGATGCTTGCAATCAAGGCGGTCCCTTATCCGCTGCGGTAAAGGCCAAGGCAGTAGCCGCCGATATAGCGACCGCCGTTCATCTCGAATGGAACGTCGTCCCTCTGCAGATTCGATTGGGATCGTTCAAATACCGTGTGCTTTCGGGTCGATCTTTGTGTGCTTGACGAAAAGGTTTCAGCTCGCATTTCTTTGGTGCTCGTTTCAGAATGCGACTTTCGGATAACGGGGGTTGTGGCGTTCGTGCTGAGGAGGGAGGCGTAGGCGGGGAGTTCGTAGAGTGGGAAGCCATATGTAGGGAGCCGCCTTATGCGCACAAGAATACGCATAAGAATAGTGAGATGGTTTCTTTCGCCGAATAAAACTATCTCGCGTTGCCAGAGCGCGCTAGACTGTCTCTTAAGTTATGCGCGTCACGCCTTCGAGGTGAAGGCGGCGATCATTACGCTTGAAACAAGTAACTTTGCGAAAGGGGTTACGCATGGCAGTCAAGGTAGGCATCAACGGATTCGGCCGCATCGGTCGTCTTGCATTCCGCGCGATGTACGATGATCCCGAGGTTGAGGTCGTAGCAGTTAACGATATCGGTAGCCTTGCTGCTGTTGCTCATCTTCTTAAGTACGACACCATGTATGGTCGCGGCTTTGATGAGGTGGAGGTTGTCGACGACGGCTTCGTTGCTGATGGCTACGCCGTTAAGTATCTCAACGAGAAGAACCCTGCAAACCTTCCCTGGGGCGAGCTCGGCGTCGAGGTCGTTATCGAGGCTACTGGCGAGTTCACCTCTGCCGATGCCGCTCGTGCTCATATCGAGTCTGGTGCACAGAGGGTCATCATCACCGCTGCTTCCGAGGGCGAGGACATCACCATCATTGCCGGCGTTAATCATGATGATTACGACCCCGCTGCTCACACCATCATTGCTGCTGGTTCCAGCGTCACCAACTGCTTCGCTCCCGTTGCCAAGGTTCTTTCCGACAACTTCGGCGTTGAGCGCGGTTACCTCAATACCATCCACTCTTATGCCAACGATCAGAAGATTCTCGACCTTCCGCATAAGAACCTTCGCAATGCTCGCTGCGCAACCATGTCTATGATTCCGCTGCCTTCTCTCGACGCTCGCTCCGTGGCTCTGGCCATCCCCGAGCTTGAGGGCAAGGTTGACGGCTTCATCACGCGCGTTCCCACCCCGGGTGGCGCCATGGCAGACCTCACTTTTGAGCTTAGCCGCGAGGTGACCATCGAGGAGGTTAACTCTGTGATGCTGGCTGCCGTTGAAGGCGAGTACGCAGGCATTATCGACTATACCGAGGATCCCATCGTTTCCATGGACATCATCGGCGAGTCCGCTTCCGCCATCTTCGACTCTAAGCTCACCATGGTTCTTGGTGGCCAGTCGAACATGATCAAGGTTATTGCTTGGTACGACAACGAGTGGGCGTATAGCTGTCGCATCGCCGACCTTGTTGGCTTGATGGCCGAGTAAATTTCTTAAAAGGAATCATCGGAACATGGGGTTTTGCCCCATGTTCCTTTTATTAGGAGGAATCATATGTCCGAAATCAAATCCATCGAGTCCCTCGACGCTTCTGGCAAGCGCGTTCTCGTTCGCGTTGACTTCAACGTACCGATCAAGGACGGCGTCGTTACCGACGATACTCGCATCCGTGCTGCGCTGCCCACCATTGAGCGACTGATTCAGCAGGGCGCTCGCGTCATTCTCATGAGCCATCGTGGCCGTCCTTCGGGTGCTGGCTTTGAGCCCGAGTATTCGCTCGCTCCTGCAGCAGCCCGTCTTGCCGATATCCTTGGCGCTCCCGTCGCCTTCGCTTCCGATACGGTTGGCGAAGACGCTCAGGCAAAGGCTGCCGCTCTCGAAGATGGCCAGGTGCTTCTTCTCGAGAACCTTCGATTCGATAAGCGCGAGAAGAAGAATGATCCTGCATTCTGCGAAGAGCTTGCTGCTTTGGGCGAGCTGTACGTGAACGACGCATTCGGTACGGCTCATCGTGCTCATGCATCCACCGCAGGCGTTGCAGCTTTGCTGCCTTCCTATGCTGGCTATCTGATGCAGCGCGAGGTTTCCACGCTTACCGGAATGCTCGACGCACCTAAGCGTCCCTTTGTTGCCATCCTCGGTGGCTCTAAGGTTTCCGACAAGATCAAGGTCATCGATGCCCTCATGGAGAAGGCCGATGTCCTCATCATCGGCGGCGGTATGTGCTTCACCTTCCTTCTGGCTCAGGGTAAGTCGGTTGGCGCATCGCTTAAGGAGCTTGACTGGGTTGATCGCGCTGCCGACATGCTTGCTAAGGCCGAGGAGAAGGGCGTCAAGCTCCTTCTTCCCGTTGATGTGGTTTGCGCTGATCGTTTTGCGGAAGATGCCAATACCGTAACTGTTTCCGTCGACGACAGTCCCGAGGATATGCTTGGTCTTGACATTGGACCCGAGACCGAGAAGCTCTATGCTCAGGCAATTTCCGAGGCGGCCTCTGTGTTCTGGAACGGACCGATGGGCGTTTTCGAGATGAAGGCATTCGAGCACGGAACTAAGGCCGTTGCGCTCGCTGTTGCCGATAACCAGGCTGCTGACACCATCATCGGTGGCGGCGACAGCGTTGCTGCAGTCAACAAGTTCAACCTTGCCGAGAAGATGACCTTCATTTCCACCGGCGGTGGCGCTTCCATGGAGCTTGTCCAGGGCGAGGCTCTTCCCGGCGTTGAGGCTCTGAGGTAGCTCGTTTCTTAGTTGATTATTTCGAATTTAGAGAGGATTCGGTATGACCAAGCGCAGGCGCCTCATTGCGGGCAACTGGAAGATGAATAACACCATTCCCGAGGGTGTCGTCCTTGCTCAGGAAATCTCCAATCATTTCGAGCGTGATTACGCTGATCACCTCGATGTCGCCGTCTGCCCCCCGTTCGTCGATCTTAAGCCGGTTATCACGGTGTTCGAGTTCGATCGTACGGACATCGCCGTCGGCGCACAGAACGTTCATTGGGAGCCCAAGGGTGCTTACACTGGAGAGATCTCCGTGGGTATGCTCAAGGATATTCGCTGCGAGTACTGCATTGTCGGTCATTCCGAGCGTCGTGAGCTGTTTGGCGAGACGAATGAGGAAGTGAACCTCAAGGCTAAGGCGCTGATTTCCGGCGGTATTAAGCCCATCGTTTGCGTCGGAGAGTCTCTCTCCATGCGCGATAGCGGTGCTTACCTCGACTACATTACCGCTCAGGTGCGCGCGGCATTTGCTGGCATCGATGCACCTGCAGCTGCATCCTGCGTTGTCGCTTATGAGCCTATTTGGGCTATTGGCACGGGTCGTACCGCTACGCCCGAGCAGGCTGAGGAGGCATGCGCTGCTATCCGCGTGCAGCTTTCCGAGCTTTACGATCAGGCAACTGCTGAAAGCATGCGTATCCTCTACGGCGGCTCTATGAATGAGGGAAACGCCGACCTTCTGCTTGCTATGCCCAATATCGATGGTGGTCTTATCGGCGGAGCTAGCCTGAACGCCAAGTCGTTTATCAAGATCATCGAGATGGCTCTGTAGTGGTGAACGCGTTGTCTGGAGAAGCTTTGAATTCCGCAATTGATGCTAAGTCGAACCTGCGTCTTCCTGCGTGTCTGATCATCATGGATGGTTTCGGCTTGGCCCAGGAGGGTCCCGAAAACGCCATTTCCCTTGCTCACACGCCCGTGCTTGATGAAATGTTCGCATCGAATCCTTGGGTGCGTCTTGAAGCCTCTGGCGAGGCAGTAGGACTCCCCGATGGTCAGATGGGCAATTCCGAGGTGGGTCACCTCAACATCGGCGCAGGCCGCGTTGTCTTCCAGGAGCTGACTCGCATCAATAGGGCTTGCCGCGATGGCTCCATTGCGCAGAACGAGCGTATCCTTGCGGCGTTCGAGGCTGCCCGTGCTGAGGGCGCGGCTCTTCACCTTATGGGCCTGCTGTCTGATGGCGGCGTTCATTCCTCCAACGAGCACCTCTACGCTTTGTTGCGTGCGGCATATGAGTTCGGCGTTCCGTCGATCAAGGTCCATTGCTTTATGGACGGCCGCGACGTCCCTCCTTCGAGTGGTGCTGGTTTCGTCGCTGATCTTCAGCGCGAAATCGATGAAATCCATAAGGCCGGCGCTGAGGCTATTTCTATCGCTTCTATTTCCGGTCGTTATTACGCCATGGACCGCGATAAGCGCTGGGATCGCGTGTCTCGTGCTTTCGAGACGCTCGTCGAGGGAGCTAACTCGTGTGAGCTTGATCCTGTTGCCGCAATGCAACGTTCTTACGACGAGGGCGTCACCGATGAATTCGTGGTTCCTATGTCCTTTGACGCCCGTGGCGTTCAGGATGGGGATGCGGTTGTCTTCTTTAACTTCCGCCCCGACCGCGCTCGAGAGATCACCCGAGCTTTCGTCGATGCTTCTTTTGACGGCTTTGAGCGCTCTCGTCAGCCTCAGGTGCATTTCGTCTGCTTGACCGAATACGATCCTTCCATTCCTGCGCCCGTTGCGTTCCCGAAGGAATTCCCCGATAACGTGCTGGCCGATGTCCTGGCTGACGCAGGTCTTGTGCAGTACCACATTGCGGAAACTGAGAAGTACGCCCATGTCACCTTCTTCCTGAATGGTGGTCGCGAGGAGGAAAAGGCAGGGGAGAAGAGGGTTCTTGTTCCCAGCCCCAAAGTTGCCACATATGATCTCCAGCCCGCTATGAGCGAGCCCGAGGTTGCGGATACACTTGCCGCTGCAATTCGCGCTCAAGAGGCGGATGTCTACATCGTGAACTTCGCCAATTGCGACATGGTGGGTCATACCGGCGTTATTCCTGCAGCCGTGGAGGCCGTAGAGGCGGTCGACGCGGGCGTTGGCAAGGTTCTTGCTGCGATGAAGGAAGTTGGTGGCGTCACGTTTGTGACGGCCGATCATGGCAATGCTGACAAAATGCTTGCAGACGACGGAACGCCGCATACGGCGCATACGACCGCCGAGGTTCCTTTTGTCTGCGTTGACGGCTCTGGCTCCAGTCTTTCTTTGCTGAGCGACGACGGATGTCTTGCCGATATCGCTCCTACGCTGCTTAAGGCCATCGGATTGGAGATTCCCCAGCAGATGACGGGTAAATGCCTCCTTGCGTAGCTTGTCGGCATGAGGTAGAATTTTCTACTTGCGTATTGGTATTTATATTTGAAAGAAGAGATCACTTTGAACGCTCTGCTTATCATTCTTATTCTTCTGCTGATTGTTTCTGGCGCTGGCCTGATCGTTTTCGTTCTTCTTCATTCCGGTAAGGGAACGGGCATCAGCGACATGATCGCTAGCTCCATGTACTCCAACCAGACCGGCACGGGTATCGTTGAGAAGAACCTCGACCGCATCACCATCGTGTGCGCCATCGTCTTCATGATCGTTCTCCTCATCCTCATGGTTGTGTATCCTTCTGGCTCTATTGGCTAGAACCTGTTCGAGAACATAGCTTTCCGAAGCGCCTCCTTGGAAAACCAAGGAGGCGTTTTTTGTGTCAGATAAGGGACGGAGTTAGGTGACACATTTTGCTCGTAGCATGTGTCACATTTTGTGTCAGATAAGGGACGGAGTTAGCTGACACATGTGTCAGATAGGGGACGGAGTTGAGTGACACAGGGGATGGAGTTAGGTGGCACATCGGGAATGAAGTTGGGTGACATATCTTGCAAGTAGGGTGCGTTATCTGGCTCCGTTCTTTACCTGAGACAATTTTTCAAAAAAATTGAAAATAGTTCTTGTGCTAAAAATTCGTTGTGCTAAACTAATCGTCGCTGCAAAACGCACGTCGGAGTGGTGGAACGGCAGACACGCTAGCTTGAGGTGCTAGTGCCCGTAACGGGTGTGCGGGTTCAAATCCCGCCTCCGACACCAGAACACACTGAGAGTCGCCAAATGGCGACTCTTTTTGTTTTCCGGGGTTGTACTTGGGGAACTGGGGTTTGATCGACAAACTTGTTTGTGAAACGTGCAAGCTTAACCCCTGTCTTCCAAGCGACGCGCCGTTTCGCTTCTAGAGTAGAATGCTTGGAAATTAAGCACCGCGAAGAACAGGGGGTAAGCGTGGCGGTCAAGGCGGTCTTCTTCGATGTTGGATCTACGCTGCTGTATCCCTCTCCTGGCGTTCCCGAGACCTTTACGGCGGCTGCTTGCTCGCGTGGTCACTCTGTAAGCCTCGAGGAGGCTCGTAGGTATATGCCCCTTGCGGATGCTCACTACGATCGCGAGTACGCTACCAACGGCGATTTCTGGTGCTCCCACGATCAAGCCACTGCGGTTTGGAAGGACATGTACAAGATTCTCGCGTGCGAGCTTGGTTTGGCCCACGATGCTCATGGGATTGCGGAAGACACCCACGCTCAGTATCGACGTGCTCATCACTGGGGTGTGTATGAGGATGTTTTACCGTGCCTTCAGGGTCTGAAAGCAGCCGGGCTTCGTTTGGGCATTATTTCTAATTGGGATGCCGAGCTTGGTCTTCTTATCGATGAGCTTAAGTTGGGTCATTTCTTTGATGCAGTGTTTCCTTCCGCGGCGGTGGGTCTCAGGAAGCCGGATCCTCGAATCTTCGAGAAAGCGCTGGGGGAGTTTGGGGTATCAGCCGAAGAGGCGGTTCATGTTGGCGACTTGCCTGAGGCTGATGGTGCGGCTGCTCGAGTCGGCATTAGACCTATCATCATTGACCGTAAGGGTTTGCACTCGGATTGCGGCTTTACAACGGTTTCTTCGCTGCAAAATTTGGTGAGTGAAATAAATTTTCAAAAATCTTGAAAATAGTGCTTGCCAAGAAAACTGGTTATGTTAATATATTTCCTCGCCGACGCGATAGCGAATCGGCACTGAAGGAAGCTTGGGCGTTTAGCTCAGGGGGAGAGCACTACCTTGACACGGTAGGGGCCACAAGTTCAAATCTTGTAACGCCCACCATTTTTCCTTTAGCTTGCGGACGTGGCTCAGCTGGTAGAGCACAACCTTGCCAAGGTTGGGGTCGCGGGTTCGAACCCCGTCGTCCGCTCCATTGCTTGCTAAGGGCCGGGTAACCGGCCCTTTCAAAAAGCAGCGACGCTAGGTGGCGAAGTGGCCAAGTGGTAAGGCAGAGGCCTGCAAAGCCTTCACCCCCGGTTCGAATCCGGGCTTCGCCTCCACCCTTTTAGGGTTTGTCAATTTAATATGCGGACGTGGCTCAGCTGGTAGAGCACAACCTTGCCAAGGTTGGGGTCGCGGGTTCGAACCCCGTCGTCCGCTCCACGAATTCTTCGCCCACCAAATCGGTGGGCTTTTTTATTTCTATAAGTACTTTCATGTGTAAATAATTTAGCTAATCTATTCGGCTTATTCGGTCGGCCTGTTGCATGGAGTGTGGCCGTCGATTTTTGTCGGATCTCGCTCCCCTTTGTGTTTGAGCTCGGTGTCGGGTGCGATTGTCGGCATTTCGTGATTCTTCGATCGTCGTTCATTGATGAGCTACTTCCTCTGGGTTATCATGCATTCTGCCCATGGGGGAGTAGTTGGCACGCGTGCGTGCGATGCGTCAACATACATGGCGGTGCGGCTCCAAGCGAGCATCAAGCCGTCTGGCGTATCTTAATTAACGAGACTCATGGCGTAGGCTGTAAGCGAGTTCGCTACGTCTACGCCGTGAGTCTTTTTTTGTGAGAGGAGCGGACTCCACGGTTTGGAGTCCTCATAGTTAGGAGCAGTTGAAGTGGATCTTTCGATTTTCCTTACGGCCGAGGCATGGATCAGCCTTCTTACGCTGATTTTCCTTGAGATTGTTCTTGGCGTGGACAACCTTGTGTTTATTTCCATTACTACGGATCGCCTGCCCGAGGATAAGCAGCCCATCGGTCGCAAGCTCGGTCTTGCCGGTGCGCTTGTCATGCGTGTGGTCTTCCTCTGCTTCGCTTCTTATCTGGTTCACATGACCGAGCCGCTCTTCGTCATTAACCTCGGTATCTTCGAGCATGGTCTTTCTGTTCGTGATCTCGTGCTCCTGGTTGGCGGTGCTTACCTTATCTACAAGGGCATCTCCGAGCTGCGCGAGGTGCTTTCCCTGTCTGAGCTGAAGGCTGAGCACTCTGAGGAGCATGCATCGAAGCATCGCATTGGCCTGCCTCAGGCCATTGGCACCATCATGGTGATGGACCTCGTCTTCTCCATTGACTCCGTTATTACCGCTGTCGGTATGGCTGAGCATCTCATCATCATGATCATTGCCGTCATGGTTGCCGTTCTCATCATGATGATCTTCATCGATCCCATCTCCAACTTCATCAACAGCCATCCCCAGATGAAGATCCTTGCTCTTACCTTCATCGTTGCAATTGGTGTGCTGCTTGTTCTCGACTCTATGGCTATTCATTCTGGTATCGAGGTTCTCGATATGCATATGGAGAAGCTCATGGTCTACTTCGCAATGGTGTTCTCTGTTGTTCTCGAGCTTATTCAGATGAAGTTCCTCTCGAACAAGGAGGCTTACCTGAAGGAGCTTTCCGAGGGTAAGGCTGAGTAAGCGAACCTCCTTTTGCGCGTTATTTAGTGGGGCCTTCGAGTGCGGTCGATGACGACTGGCTCGAAGGCCTCTTGTGTTATGGGCGTACGGGTCTGCAGGAAGCCCTCAGAGCCTCTCAGAGGGG
>JAFYTB010000047.1 GCA_017559045.1 Eggerthellaceae bacterium
CATCGGTAGCGTCGACGCGCTCAACGATTCCCTGGACAAGCTCCTTGTTCTGGGTACGTGCAGCACGAACCGTCTCACCAATAGTGCCCTGAACGATCTGACCGCAGCGGAGAACCTCCTGAGCAACGATGTGCAGAGCAGCGGCAGGCTGAGCAGCAAGCTTCTCGTCAAGGAAGAACGGACGAGCAAGACGATCGATGTTCTCAGCAACCGTACGATCGGGGCGCGGCACATCGGGAATGATCCTGGAAACGGTCTTCGCCATCACACCGACGAAGGGCAGCCACAGAAGCGTCATGCAGCAGTTGAAGGAGGTGTGTGCGTTAGCGATCTGGCGCGAAATAACGTCAACCTCGGCACCCTGCGGGGAAATGAACTGAATTGCGGAAGCCCACACAGGAATGAACCAGATGAACAGAAGCGCGCCGGAAACATTGAAGAGGCAGTGCGCAAGCGCAACACGCTTTGCGTTGCGGGACTGGCCGATAGCAGCAAAGGCAGCCGTGATGGTGGTACCGATGTTGTCACCGAGCAGGATGGGCAGAGCGCCGGTGAGGCCCAGAACGCTGGTAACGCCGTCGGGACCAGCCTGGGAAGCGAAGTTCTGCAGCACAGCAATAGTGGCAGAAGAGCTCTGGACGATGAGGGTCATGACCGTACCGACCAGGACACCCAGAACCGGAATATCCGCAACTTCAGCGATGAGGCTAGTGAACACCGGGCTCGCAGCCAGCGGCTTCATAGCGTCGCCCATGAGGTCAATACCCATGAACAGCAAGCCGAAGCCAAAAATGGAAAGGCCGAGCGACTTCGTGCGCTCCTTCTTGCCAAAGAAGTAGATGAGGAAGCCGATGAACACGAACAGCAGAATGTAATCCGTGATCTTGAAGGCGATGATCTGAGCGGTAATGGTGG
The DNA here is from genome assembly GCA_017559045.1 of Eggerthellaceae bacterium. Taxonomy (GTDB): domain Bacteria; phylum Actinomycetota; class Coriobacteriia; order Coriobacteriales; family Eggerthellaceae; genus RGIG3135. The sequence continues at coordinate 916 of JAFYTB010000047.1, forward strand.
TACCGATGTTGGCACCGAAGATAATCGAAATGGCCTGCGGCAAGCCCATAAGACGGGCGGAAACGAAGCCGATGACCATAACAGTAGTTGCAGAAGAGCTCTGAAGAACCGCGGTAGCCAAAGCACCAGCGAGGACACCCATAACGGGGTTCTTCGTAAGCAGGGCGAGAATCGAGCGCATGCGCTCGCCGGCAACCTTCTGGAGGTTTTCACTCATGAGGTTCATGCCGTAAATGAAGACAGCCAGTCCACCAAAAAGACCGAGACCAACCATCAATGCGTCGTGCATATCATTTCCTTGCGACGTGCCGCCTGAGCGGCGAATTTGCATAACAAAGCACCTTCCGCAGAAGGCGCCCGACGCAGTATACAAATACACCCTTCAGGCCCTTGCAAAGCGTTTGTAAGGTTTTTGTAAAATCGCCCTATTTTCAGGGAATATGCGGAAGAAAACGCCTTCGCCAACGCGCTATCGCTTGCTAGCCTCCATGGCCATGTCGTATGCATCGTTGCGAGAAATGCCGCACTCAGCCACAAGACGCTTCGCAATGTCCTTGGTGCGCAGGCCCTCAGCAGCAAGGGTCGCAGCCAATCGCTGCGCCTGATCAGCGGAATCAGCCTGATCTGCCTCTTCCTCAGCCGCACTCGGACCATCGACAACGATAACAATCTCGCCCTTGATTCCGCCCGCTTCAGCACGCTCGGCAAAGAAAGCCTGCAGCTCGGAAGCGCTTCCGCGAGCAACTTCCTCATGCAACTTCGTCAACTCGCGGCACACGGTAACCGTGCGCAGCGGAAGCACCTCGGCAAGCGCAGACAACGCCGCGACCAGGCGATTCGGGCTCTCGTAGAAGATAAGCGCCGCATCCAGAGGCTTGAGCGCCGTCAGCACGGTATGCTGCTCAGCCGACTTACGCGGGAAGAAGCCTCCGAAATAGAAACGAGGATTCGCGCAACCGCTGGCCACATACGCCGTAGCCGCAGCCGTAGGACCGGGCAGCACCTCAACGCATGCGCCAGCTTCACGCGCGACAGCCACCAAACGAAGACCGGGATCGGACACGCCGGGCATGCCGGCATCCGAGCAATACGCGATAACCTCACCCGCCAGAACACGCTCGACGATACCTGCAGATCGCGAGCCAATAAGCCCCTCGTCCAAACGCTCGAGACGCTTCTCGATGCCAAATGCGGAAAGCAGCTTGCCCGTCACGCGCGTATCTTCGGCACACACGACGTCGGCCGCGCGCAAAGCCTCGAGAGCGCGAGGCGGCATATCACCCAGATTGCCAATGGGAGTCGGGCAGATAATCAGGCGTCCACCAGCGGAACGGGCACCAGCAGAATGGGCACCAGCGGAGCGACCGCCCTCAGAACCTTCGCCTCCAGAGCGAGCACCCTCGTATGTCTTAGCGGCAAACATCGGCTCACGCAGCCAGACTAATTCTTCAGAGAGTTAAGCGGAGCAGGCATGCGGCCGCCACGATGGGCAAACACAGTACCGGCGTTCTGGTTCACCGGCATAACCGGCGCATAACCCAGCAGACCGCCGAAGTCGAGGCGATCGCCAACCTTCCTGCCGAGAGCAGGAATGATACGAACAGCCGGAGTCTTGTTGTTGATCATGCCGATAGCGCATTCGTCGGCAATAATGCCGAAGATGGTCTCGATCGAGGTGTCACCCGGAATGGCGATCATGTCGAGGCCGACCGAGCACACGCAGGTCATAGCCTCAAGCTTCTCGAGCGTCAGCGCACCCGCCTCAGCCGCACGGATCATGCCAGCGTCCTCGGAAACAGGAATGAAAGCGCCGGAAAGACCGCCGACGCTGCTCGATGCCATAACGCCGCCCTTCTTCACCGCGTCGTTGAGCATAGCCAGCGCCGCGGTGGTGCCAGGGCCGCCGCAAGTGCCAACACCGATAGCCTCGAGAATCTCAGCAACGGAGTCGCCTTCAGCAGGCGTCGGCGCAAGGGAAAGGTCCAGAATGCCCTTCTGGACACCCAGGCGACGGGAAGCCTCGCGCGCCATGAGCTCACCGGCACGCGTGATCTTGAATGCAGTAGCCTTGATGGACTCGGCAACCGTGGTGATGTCAGCACTCTGAGGCAGGTTGGCCAGCACAGCACGCACAACACCCGGGCCGGAAACGCCGACGTTGATAACCTCGTCAGCCTCGCCGGAACCATGGAAAGCACCAGCCATGAACGGATTGTCCTCAACCGCGTTGCAGAACACGACGAGCTTACCCGCGCCGATGCACTGGCGGTCAGCCGTAGCCTCAGCAGCCTTCTTGATGATGCCGGCCATCTTGAATGCGGCATCCATGTTGATGCCCGCGCGCGTGGAACCCACGTTCACGGACGAGCACACGCGATCGGTCTGAGCGAGCGCCGAAGGAATGGAGTCCATCAGCTTCTCGTCAGACGCAGAAGCACCTTTGTGAACGAGCGCGGAGAAACCGCCCACGAAGTCGACGCCGACCTCCTTACCCGCACGGTCCATAGCGATGGCGATGGGCGTCAAGTCGCGAGCAGTCGTAGCTGCGCAAATCTCAGCGATGGGCGTAACGGAAATACGCTTGTTGACAATCGGAATACCGAACTCGCGCTCGAGCTGCTCGGCCGTGGGCACGAGTCGCTCGGCGGCGGTGGTCATGCGGTCGTAGACCTTGCGTGCAAGCACATCGATGTCGGAGTCGACGCAACCACGCAGGTTGATGCCAAGCGTGATGGTGCGGATGTCGAGGTTCTGCCTGTTAACCATGGCGAGTGTCTCGGCGATTTCAGCAGGGGTGATCTGCATGAGTGCTCCTTCTGTATGCGTGTCTTACATGCGCGTCCAAAATCGACAGCATGAGCCCGTAAGTTAATAATGAATATCCCCATAGGATACTGCAAAAATCAGTCGCCTCGTCGCGCCAAGACGCCCATGGGCAGAAAAGGCCTCCGTTTCAGCGAAGCGCACGACAACGGATGCCCAGCGCGCACAGCACGAGGCACGCGCGGACTGCGCGAAGACTGGGCGGAAACGCCGGAAGCAAAGCCCGCAATACGAGGCACACTCGGGCTGCGCGGGAGCGCCCAAATCAACGCACTAGACACGCAGCCAGAAACGCGCAATCCACACCCCAAAACTCCCGCAAAACCTCATTCATATCATGAAATTATGAGGATATTACTTTTTGAACAGAATGTTGAATAAGGCCTATTGACTACTGCATATATGCTGATAGGATGCCGTTTTGAACAATGTGTTGATTAGTTCGAAAGGCTCCTATGACCATTGTCCTAGAAGAAAGGCCCGCCGCAGCAACCACCTGCGTCGACCCACGCTTCACCCGCTCGAAGCAAGCGCTCGAAAGCGCCCTCATCGAGCTCATGGAGGAAAAGGGCTTCGACGCCATCACCGTGAACGACCTGTGCGTGCGCGCAGGCCTCAACCGCGGCACGTTCTACAACCATTACCACGACAAAGAAGCACTGCTCGTCGAGCTTGAGAACACGCTTCTCGCCGACCTCGCCTGCTTCGAAACCTCCCTGCGCGGCATCGAAGTAAGGGATCTCGTTCGCTTCCGCGTTGCGAAGCGCCCCATCCCCTCCCTCGTCAAGCTGTTCGACTCTCTACGCGATCACGGACCGTTCCTGCACGCCGCACTCGGACCCGGCGGCGACCCCAGCTTCGGCCCGAAGCTGCGTGACGCCGGTTTCAACGATCTCGTCATGAGCGTTCTGAACGAGCACTATCGCTCCGACCCCACGCCCTTCGTGAGCTACTACGTCTCCTTCTACGCTTCCGCTTACCTCGGCGTCATCACGCGCTGGGTCGAAACGGGCATGAAGGAAAGCTCGGAAGACATGGCCCGCATCGCCATGAGGCTTCTGTTCATCAGACCCGGCGAATCCATCGAACTGTAAGGCGGTGCGGAAAGAATGCAGAACGAACAGAGCGCTAACAAGACGATCGCCGACAACACGACCACCAACCAGAACAACAGCTCCACAACCACCGCGCAAAGCGCAACCACCAACCACGACATCAACTCCACGAGCGAGATGAGCATCATGCAAAACCCCAACGTTAAGGATGGAACCATGAACGACGATTGCACCTGCGGCTGCGTTAGCACCGAATGTCCTGCAACCGCCAACATCGAGAAGACGGTCAAGCGCTTCACCCACGAAGATGCTGCCAAGGTTGACCTGCACCTGGGCATTGACGTGGGCTCCACCACGGTCAAGCTCGCCGTGCTCGACCGCGCAAACGAGGTGAAGTGGGCTGTCTACCGCCGTCACCACGCCGATGTTCGCGCCACCATCGTTGAGGTGCTCGAGGAGGCCGCCGAGGCCTTCCCCACCGAGTGCATGACCATCGCAATCACCGGCTCGGGCGGCCTGCTGCTTTCCCAGTGGCTCGACATCGAGTTCGTGCAGGAAGTTATCGCTTCCAAGACGGCGGTTGAGGCTTTCATTCCCGCAACCGACGTCGCCATCGAGCTCGGCGGCGAGGACGCTAAGATCATCTACTTCGACAACGGCATCGAGCAGCGCATGAATGGCACCTGCGCAGGCGGCACGGGCGCATTCATCGACCAGATGGCCGCGCTCCTGAACACCGATGCTGGCGGTCTGAACGAGCTTGCCCAGAGCCACACCACCATCTACCCCATCGCCAGCCGCTGCGGCGTTTTCGCCAAGACCGACGTGCAACCGCTGCTGAACGAGGGCGCACGCAGGGAAGACATCGCTGCATCCATCTTCCAGTCCGTCGTCACGCAGACCATCTCCGGTCTCGCATGCGGCCGACCCATCCGCGGTCATGTCGCCTTCCTGGGCGGCCCGCTGCAGTACCTCCCCGAGCTGCGCAAGCGTTTCTACGAAACCCTCTCTCTTGATGAAGAGCACATCATCGTTCCCGACAACGCCCACCTGTTCGTCGCATCCGGCTGCGCTATTGCAGGCGCTGTCGCGGAAAACGAGATTCCCGAGCGCCTGAGCGACGTGCTTGAGCGCCTGCGTGGCCTCGGCGACATGCAGGGTTCCGAGGTCGTTCGCCTTCCCCCGCTGTTTGCCAACGAGGAAGAGTACGAGGAGTTCCAGGCTCGCCACGCCACCGAAATCGTGCGCCGCGGCTCGCTTGAGACCTACGAGGGCAACGCATATCTGGGCATCGACGCTGGTTCCACCACCTTCAAGGCCGCACTCATCGGCGAAGAGGGCGAGATCCTCTGGTCCACGTACGCCTCCAACAAGGGCGACGTTCTGGGCTGCGCAAAGACCGCTCTGCGCGACCTCTACGCCAACCTGCCGAAGAACGCCGACGGCACCCCGCGCGTGACCATCGCACACTCCACCGTCACCGGCTACGGCGAGGGCCTGCTGCTTGAGGCACTGCGCGTTGACTCTGGCGAAATCGAAACCGTCGCACACCTGCGCGGCGCACAGGAGATGCTGCCCGGCGTCGAGTTCATTCTCGACATCGGCGGTCTGGACATGAAGTGCCTGCGCGTGAAGGACGGCGTCATCGATCACATCATGCTCAACGAGGCATGCAGCTCGGGCTGCGGCAGCTTCATCGAGAGCTTCGCAAGCGGCCTGAACCTCGACGTGTCCGAGTTCGCCAAGACGGCAAACCGCGCCGACAACCCCGTTGACCTGGGCAGCCGCTGCACCGTCTTCATGAACAGCCGCGTGAAGCAGGCTCAGAAGGAAGGCGCTACCGTCGGCGACATCGCTGCCGGCCTGGCTATTTCCGTCATCAAGAACGCCCTGTTCAAGGTTATTAAGATCCGCGACCCGCGCGACGTGGGCGAGAAGGTCATCGTCCAGGGCGGCACCTTCCTCAACGACGCCGTGCTGCGCGCATTCGAGCAGCTCTCTGAGTGCAACGCCGTACGTCCCGACATCGCCGGCAACATGGGTGCTTATGGCGCCGCCCTGCTGGCACGCGACCGCGCGTATCATGCTGTCGCCGCGGAAGCTTCCGCATCCCAGGATGCCGTTTCCCAGCAGACCGTTTCCTCCATCCTCACGCTCGAACAGCTTGAGGAGCTGGCTCCCACCCATCGCACCGTTCGCTGCAAGGCCTGCCCGAACGCTTGCCTGCTCACGGTGAACGACTTCGGCAAGGACCCGGCAACGGGCAAGAACCGCCGCTTCATCACGGGCAACCGCTGCGAGAAGGGCGCCGGCACCCACGACGAGACCAAGGACATCCCGAACCTCTACGAGTTCAAGTCCAAGCGCCTGTTCGACCACTACACGCCGCTTTCCGCTGAGGAAGCAACCCGCGGCACGGTGGGCATTCCGCGCGCACTCAACATGTATGAGAACTACCCGTTCTGGTTCACCTTCTTCACGAAGCTCGGCTTCCGTGTTGTCGCATCCGACCCGTCGACGAAGGCAACCTACGAGGCTGGCATCGAGTCCATGCCGTCCGAGAGCGTCTGCTACCCGGCGAAGCTTTCGCATGGCCACATCATGAACCTGCTGGCAAAGAATCCCGATTTTATCTGGATGCCCTGCGCAAAGTGGGAGCGCAAGGAGGACGGCACCGCCGGCAACCACTTCAACTGCCCCATCGTCGCAAGCTACCCCGAGGCGCTGCGTCTCAACATCGATGAGATTCACGACGAGACGCGCCGCTTCCTCAACCCGTGGCTTCCCTACTACGACCAGGAGAAGCTGGCCGACCGCCTGTATGTCGAGCTCTGCGAGAACTATCGCGACGTGCTTGAGCGCTGCGGCGGCACCCTGCCGACGCGCGCCGAGGTGAAGGCCGCCTGCGACGAGGCATGGGCCGAGGACGAAAGCTTCAAGCATGACATGCGCCGCGCCGGCGTCGAGACCCTCGCTTGGATGGAAAAGACCGGCACCCACGGCATCGTGCTGGCAGGCCGCCCGTACCATAACGACCCCGAGATCAACCACGCAATTCCCGAGCTCCTGAACAGCTTCGGCCTCGCCGTGCTCACCGAGGACTCCATTGCGCATCTTGCACACCTCGAGCGCCCCATCCGCGCGGTTGACCAGTGGATGTACCACACTCGCCTGTATGCATCCGCCAAGGTTGCTTCTCAGCGCAAGGACCTCGACCTCATCCAGCTCAACAGCTTCGGCTGCGGCCTGGACGCCGTCACCACCGACCAGGTGCAGGAGATCCTCGAGAATGCAGGCAAGGTGTACACCGTGCTTAAGATCGACGAGGTTTCCAACCTCGGTGCAGCACGCATCCGCGTGCGCAGCCTGCTTGCCGCACTGAAGGACCAGATGGAGAACGAAGCTGCTGCCGCCGACGCAGGCGTTGCCACCAACGCCACCACCACCTGCGGCACCGCCACTTCCGACTGCGGCGACTGCGCAAGCTGCCCCAGCGTGAACATCGACTTCGACGTGATCGAGAAGCTCGTTCCCAAGAAGTTCACCGAGAAGGCCGACCCGGCACTCGTCGCCAAGCACATCGCCCAGCGCGAGACGACCACCAGCGAGTTCCCGCGTGCCGAGTTCACCGAGAAGATGAAGGCTGAGGGCTACACCATCCTGGCACCCCAGATGGCACCCATCCACTTCGACATTCTCATCGAGGTCTTCTCTCGCTTCGGCTACAACCTCGAGCTGCTGCCCAGCGTTGACACCGGCGCAGTCGACGCTGGCCTGAAATACGTCAACAACGACATCTGCTACCCGTCCATCCTCACGACCGGCCAGGTCATGGAGGCGGTCATGAGCGGTCGCTATGACACCGACAGGCTGGCCATCATCATCACCCAGACGGGCGGCGGCTGCCGTGCAACCAACTACATCGCGCTCATCCGCAAGGCCCTGAAGTCGGTTGGCCTCGAGCACATCCCCGTGGTGTCCCTGTCCTTCAAGGACGTCGGCGAGCGCAACTCCGGCTTCAAGATGACCCCGAAGATGATCCTGCAGGCCGTCTATTCGCTGCTGTATGGCGACCTGCTCATGCAGGTGCTGTACCGCACGCGCCCCTATGAAGCAGAGCCCGGCGCTGCGAATGCTCTGTACGACCATTGGAACGCAATCTGCAAGAAGCAGCTTCGCAAGGGTCTGAAGTACTCCGAGTTCAAGCGCACCTGCCGCTCCATCATCAAGGACTTCGACACCCTTCCGCTCGTTGGCGAGGGCACGAAGCCGCGCGTTGGCGTCGTCGGCGAGATCCTCGTGAAGTTCCACCCCACGGCCAACAACCAGATCGTCGATGTCATCGAGCGCGAGGGTTGCGAGGCTGTCGTTCCGGGCCTTATCGAGTTCTTCCTCTTCGGCATGGCCGGCGCCATCTTCCAGGAGAAGCCGCTTGGCCGCAGCCACAAGAGCGCAGTCGGCATGAGCATTGCCATCAAGTTCGTCGAGCGCCTGCGCAAGCCGGTCAACGACGCCCTGGCCGCTTCGACGCGCTTCGAGCCGCCGGCTGACATCTTCCAGGTTGCAGCCTACGCCGAGCAGGTGCTTTCGCTGTGCAACTCCATGGGTGAGGGCTGGCTGCTGACCGGCGAGATGGTCGAGCTCATCCACTCTGGCGCACCCAACATCGTGTGCACGCAGCCCTTCGCTTGCCTGCCGAACCACGTCGTTGGCAAGGCAACCATCAAGGAGCTGCGCCGCCAGTATCCCGAGAGCAACATCGTTGCTGTTGACTACGACCCTGGTGCTTCCGAGGTTAACCAGCTCAACCGTATCAAGCTGATGATCTCGGTTGCCAAGGCCAACCTTGCCGCCAAGCAGGAGAAGTAGTTGCTGAGCTAACCTGCGCCAGCCAGCGATCGACACTCAGCCGGCAACGCTCAACCGGCAGCGACGCTCGGCCGACGACAACACTCGGCTGACGATCAACGCTCAGCCAGCAGCAACACTCGGCCGACAGCGCAAACGCAGCGGCACTCGGCCGGCGGCGACACCGATGCAGCAGCGCAAGCGCAACGGCTGGCAAATAATTAGCACGAAGGGCATCCGATCGGATGCCCTTCATTTGTTTATGCCCTCGCAATGAACGCTCGACGAGCCCTAATGTCCAAATTCCGCTTGTCGTTCCTCTGTCGGCGCCCCGCTCTACCGCACTCTACGTCTTCTGCATGAAAAGTCGACTTTGGCGCCTTCTTGGGCGATTTCGACTCATTTCTGCATGAGAAGTCGACTTTGGTGCTCCGCCCCAAACAACCGAGAGTACGTCGGAAAACATGATCGACGTAATCCCAGTTCAAATTTATTCTCAGTATAGATTGATAAAATCTGGCAACTTTCAGCTGTTTCAAAAGCGCAGAAACAACCGTTTTGAGGCTAAATTAGGCACCAAACTCACAATCTCATGCAAAGAAGCAACGTTTTTCCCATTTTGGCACCAAACTCGGCATCTCATGCAAGCTGGTGCATAACTCGGCTTTTTATGCAGACCGAATGCCAAAACCAGCGCGTGACACGCCAATTGCGCCGCCACCAAAGCCGGCGCCATCGCAATAAGAAACAAACCAGAATGAAACCTACCCGCGATATTCTGCGCGGACGAGGTACTCGACATTGCCCTTCGGGCCCTTGATGGAAGACTCGACAACGCCCGTGATCTCGAAGCCCTCATCGGAAAGGGCGGCACACACCTCGTCGATGGTACGCAGACGAACGGCCTCGTCGCGCACAACGCCACGATCGGTCTCCTCGTGAGCCGACTCAAACTGCGGCTTAATCAAGCCAATGAACACCGTGCCCTTGCACTCGTCGGACTCAGCGCGCGAGAGACTGGAGAAAACGGGCGCCAACTGGGCCAAGCCGATAAAGCTCACATCGATAACGATGAGGTCAAAGGGGGCACCCAGCTCGGCAGGATCAGCGAGCTTAATGTTCGTGCGCTCGAAAACGGAAACGCGGCTGTCATCGCGCAGCTTCATGGCGAGCTGGCCGTAATTCACATCTACGCAAGCAACGCCAGCAGCACCCGCCTGCAGCAGGCAGTCAGTGAATCCGCCCGTCGACGAGCCGATATCGATGCAGTGCATTCCGGTGACATCCTGTCCGAACGCATCAAGTGCGCCCTGCAGCTTATGACCGCCACGCGAAACATAACGCTTACGATTCTTCACGAAGATGTCGGCGTCAGGCAACACCTTCACGGCAGCGCTGGACACATACACGTCGTCAACGCGCACCTCGCGTGCCATCACCGCACGCAGAACCTCGCCGGCATCGGCAAAGAGGCCCTGTTCGACCAGCAGCTCATCGAGACGTATTTTCTTCGGCTTTTTCATAGGGAACATTATAGTGCTACATCGCGCATTATCGAGATCATCACCACAGCCAACTACTTCGTTATTGCCATGGAGTCCGCTAAATCTCTCATGCATCGCATATGCAAAAAGATTGGCACAGTGAGGCAACAGAAACCTATCGGCATTGCAAAAGACATATTGCACCGATCGGCTTAATAGCACCCTCAGACGCATTCACGAAAGACGAGTGATCAGAAATCGTCTCAAAGCAAACCATA
>JAFYTB010000048.1 GCA_017559045.1 Eggerthellaceae bacterium
AGGCCGAGAACGTGGCCGAGATCGTCGCTGGCATTGGCGAGGGTTGCAAGCAGGCTGGCTGCGCGCTCATTGGTGGCGAGATGGCCGAGCATCCCGGCGTCATGGATCCCGACGACTATGACCTCTCTGGCTTCTGCGTGGGTATCGTTGATCGTCCGAAGATGCTTGATCCTGAGAGCGTTCGCGAAGGCGATGTGCTCGTCGGTCTTGCTTCCAGTGGTCTTCACTCCAACGGCTACTCGCTTGCTCGTAAGGTCTGCGTCGAGGGTAAGTCCGATGAGGAGAAGTTTGCTCCGAAGGAGGAGCTTGGCGGCATGAGCGTCGTCGACGCCCTGCTCACGCCCACGCGCATCTACGTGAAGCCGGTTCGCGCTGTCATGGAGGCTGCTCCGGGCGCTATTCGCGCACTTGCCCACATCACGGGCGGCGGCATCTCCGAGAACCTCAACCGCGCACTGCCGAAGGCTGTTAACGCCGAGGTCGATCTGGGTACGTGGCCCATTCCGCCGGTCGTCAAGTACGTCTGCGACGCTGCTAACCTTGATGAGACCGAGGCTCTTAAGACCTTCAACATGGGTCTTGGCGTGGTCCTGATTGTTGACCCCGCTCAGGTTGAGGCTGTCGAGGCTGCTCTTGCTGCTGCAGGTGAGACCACCTATCGCGTTGGTCGTATCGTTGCTGGCGAGGGCGAGGTCCAGTACGCCAACGAGGGCGCGCTGTACGCTTTCTAACAAGTATTTTCACGGGCGGTGACCGGAGGCTCACAGGAGCTGGTCTCCGCCCTTTTTCATGGATGCAACTGTGTTTCACGAAACCAGGAGGATGAAATGGAGAAGCTCAAGATTGGCGTGCTGCTTTCCGGAAGTGGCACTAATTTGCAGGCTATCATCGATCAGATTGCTGAGGGCCTTCCGGTTGAGATCGTCAAAGTCATCTCGTCTCGTCCCGATGCGTACGGCATCGAGCGCGCTAAGGCTGCGGGTATTCCCGTTCGTGCGCTGAACCGTACGGTGTATGAGGATCGAGACGCCGCTGATGCGCTTATTGTTGAAGAGCTGAAGGCCGTTGGCGCCGAGTATGTGGTTATGGCTGGCTACATGCGCATGGTTACGCCCGTGATGCTTAATGCCTTCCCTGACCGTGTGGTCAATTTGCATCCGGCTCTGCTTCCGTCGTTCAAGGGTGCTCATGGCATTTCCGATGCCTTCGATGCTGGCGTGAAGGTTACCGGCGTTACGGTGCACTTGGCCAACGAGGAGTACGACAAGGGACCCATCATTGCGCAGGAGCCCGTCCGTATTGAAGAGGACGATACGCTCGAAACGCTTGAGGCGAAGATTCACGCAGTGGAGCATGAGCTGTACCCCCGCGTTTTGGGCATTATTGCCGAGGGTCGCATGACGGTGGGCGAGGATCGCAGGGTCCATATCGCTCCGGCTGTATAGGCTTTCGGCGGGTGTGTCAGATGGGCTCGTAGCTGCTGTCACATTTTCGCGAAAATGTGACAGCAGCTACGAGCCCATCTGACACAC
>JAFYTB010000049.1 GCA_017559045.1 Eggerthellaceae bacterium
CTGATGCTGGCTCGTTACGCCAACGACGGCGTCGTTCCGAGCGTTCAGCTCGATCCGTTCAAGGCTCAGGGCATTTTCGGCATGGATAAGATTGCCGACTGGGCACGTGATGGCGTGTATTGGGCTGTCAACAACGACGTCATCGGCGGCGTGAGCAACGGCGACGGCACCTTCTCGATGAACCCTGCTGGCAAAACCTGGCGAAGCGCCGCAGCCAAGATGTTCACCGTCGTGATGAGGGACGTCTTGGGCTAAAGCCCCGCGCTACATATGGTTTACGAGCAACCGCCCCTGTGGGCGGTTGCTTCGCGTAAGGGCGCTTCTTTGAAGACAGCGCCGCTGCCGTCCGCGTCAACGCAAGATGGATCGCCTAGCTGGATTACCAATTTTCCGGAAGCGCGCCTTCGAGAAGCGAGATTGCGAAATCGCTCGAAGAGGGGTTCGCCGAGGTTATACTTTGAGAACACGTAAGCAGACAACCTGAGGGGTTTGCCATGATGGAATTTTCTTTCGTTATAAGGAAAGCCGCCAAGCTGGTGTTCGCCGCCGCGCTTTCCCTGGTGCTTGTCATGCCGATAACTGCTTGGGCTTCGAGCGATGAGCTCACTGCCTCTAAGCTTGAGGACGGATCCGAGAGCTTTTCCATCGCCAACTGGAACACCGAGCAGAAAGGCGTGACCAACCTCGCTGATAGCACGACGATCGTGCTTGATGAGGGGGCCCAGAGCCAGGCGAACGCTGGCATGCTCACCTACGACATGGTCGTGTGGGGTTCTTGCGACGAGTGCCGCACCGTTAAACTCACCGGGTCGCTCGTCTTTCTCGATAGCGAGGGCAACGAGCTCACCAAATGGTCCGACTCTTACGAAGAGTACGATACTTGGCGTCAGCAGCACACGCTTTCGGGTTCGGGAATAGTTCCTGCAGGCACCGCGAGCATCAAGGCTTCCGCCTCCAATCACGTGGGCACGAAGAGCGATCTGGAGCTTACGGGTACGCTGACCATTTCGACCACTAGCGCTGACTCGATCAGCGGCAATAGCGCTGTCTACAACATTGCCAGCTTTGACGGAACGGGCACCTTCCAGATGGAAACGGGTGTGACGGCTCAGTATTGGACTACCCGCGAGCTCGATGCGACGGCTGAAGGTGTAGGCGATCTCCGCTCTTCAATAACGATCTTCTTTGGCGAAGATGCTCGTGAATCCATTGGCAAGGGAATTGCGTTCTGCGACTTCTACGCGACGTTCACCGATCTTGAGGGAGCGCACTCCCTTGATGGCTATTTGGACGTGCGTTTCTTCGATAAGAACGGAAACGAGCTCGCTCCTGGGCTTATCTCGCTTCATGGTTCCGATTTCGGCGGACTTGTGAGCAACAGCGAGAGTGCGAAAGTCGAGCTTTATTGCGATTCGGAGGAGAGGAGCATCCTCAACAACACTGCTTACATGAGGCTTGAGGCAAGGGCTACGGTTGGCACGCTGAGCGATCTGGCAAGTCATATAAGCATTAGCTTCCGCCATGAAGAAGGCCGCATTCCCTCGTGGATGAGTGTCTCCGGCGCTGAGGTTGCGGTTGAGGAAGAGGCTACTTCGGAGCTTGTCGTAGACACCGATTCGCTGCTCACTCTCGCGCTTCGCCTGACCTCTGCTTTCGCCCGTCTTCAGACTGATTACTCCGAGAAGCTTATGGCGATCAATCCTTACGAGACTATCAGTGAGCAGGCTGTTTTCACTACGCTCTATGTTGCGAAGTGCATAGCGGACGGTACCTCCGAGAGCATGGTTTTTGTCAAAACCCTCGATCAGCTGCGTGCTGATGCTGCTGCGTGGGCGGAGGGCGCTGGCCTCGGTGATCTGTATGAGTCGGGTGTTGACACTTATGCCGAAGTGATTGGCGTAATCAGGACCTACATGGGATCTGTTTAGATTTAGGCGAATGCTGTTCATCGACGAGATCCGCACCATCATCGGTGCTGGCTCGGCAGAAGGCTCCTCCTCGTCACTTTTCCGGATGGCCGTTTTTGGCGACGGAATTGCGTTTGTGAACGATTTTCAGGATCGCCTTCGAGGTGGTTGCAAAGCGCTTTTTGCGTTTCCCCTGATGAGAGC
>JAFYTB010000050.1 GCA_017559045.1 Eggerthellaceae bacterium
GTGCAAACCGCAACCTGATCAACATCAACCACGCCAAGTACGGCGACCTGGCGCGCGACGAGTTCGTGCCGCAGCTGTCGCGCACCGGCAAGACGTGGCTGTACGACGGCCGCACGGGCGAGAAGTTCCGCGAGCCCATCACCGTTGGTCAGACCTACATCCTTAAGCTCGGCCACATGGTTGACGACAAGATCCATGCTCGCTCGACTGGTCCTTACAGCCTCATTACCCAGCAGCCGCTCGGTGGTAAGGCTCAGTTCGGTGGCCAGCGCTTCGGCGAGATGGAAGTTTGGGCACTGTATGCATACGGTGCCTCCAACGTGCTGCAGGAGATCCTGACCGTGAAGTCCGACGACACCGCCGGCCGTGTCAAGTCCTACGAGTCCATCGTTAAGGGCGAGAACATCCCGGCTCCCGAGGTGCCCGAGTCCTTCAAGGTTCTGGTTAAGGAAATGAAGTCTCTCTGCCTCAACATCGAGCTTGAGGGCCACGAGCCCGCTCCGGTGGCCGAGGAGGCCGACGAGCTTGATGTCGACCAGCTTATGTACGAGGCTCTCGCAGCCGACGCACGTAAGACTGAGGACGAGACGCAAAGCGCAATCGATGACATTGCTGCTGAGCTTGGAGAATTGATGAGCGACGTCTCTCGCGAGACGGACGAGATCGACCTCATCGGTGAGGGAGAGGAGGCATAAAGATGACCGCAGATTTTGACGTGAACAACTTTGACGCTCTGCGTATCTCCCTTGCGAGCGCTGAGGACGTGCGTGGTTGGTCCCGTGGCGAAGTCAAGAAGCCCGAGACCATCAACTACCGTACTCTGAAGCCTGAGAAGGACGGCCTGTACTGCGAGAAGATCTTCGGTCCCACCAAGGACTGGGAGTGCGCTTGCGGTAAGTACAAGCGTGTTCGTTTCAAGGGCATCACCTGCGAGCGCTGCGGCGTTGAGGTTACCCGCAGCAAGGTTCGCCGCGAGCGTATGGGCCACATTGAGCTGGCTGCGCCCGTGAGCCACATTTGGTACTTCAAGGGCAGCCCCTCTCGTCTGGGCTACCTGCTTGACATTCCTCCGAAGGAGCTCGAGAAGGTTCTGTACTTCGCAAGCTCCATCATCACCTCCGTGGACCGCGAGGGCCGCGAGGAGGATGCAGAGGAGCTGCGTGACGAGCTGATGGCAGACCTCGAGGAGCTGGACGCAGAGCGCGACCGCCTCATCGAGTCTACCCGTAAGCTCTCCACCGACTACGTGCCCGAGGACGACGACTTCATCGACGACATCGATGAGGACGAGCGCCTCACGCCCGAAGAGGTCGAGGAAGAGATCGCTGACATCTATGAGGAGTTCGCTGAGCGTAAGGCCCTGCGCCAGGACGCATTCGACGCCTTCATGAAGATCGAGGCTAAGCTGCTCGTTCCCGACGAGGCACTGTATCGCGAGATGCGTGCCAACTATCGCGACTACTTCACCGGTGGCATGGGTGCTGAGAGCGTCCGTGACCTGCTCGACGGCATGGACCTCGAGGCTACCGCCGAGGAGCTGCGCGAGGTTATCGCAACGGGCAAGGGTCAGAAGCGTGCTAAGGCCATCAAGCGCCTGAAGGTTGTCGACGCTTTCCTCAAGTCCGACAACAAGCCGTCCGACATGATCCTCGACGTCATTCCGGTCATCCCGCCCGATCTGCGCCCCATGGTGCAGCTCGACGGTGGTCGTTTCGCAACGTCCGACCTGAACGACTTGTATCGTCGCGTCATCAACCGTAACAACCGTCTGAAGCGTCTGCTCGACCTCGGTGCTCCCGAGATCATCGTGAACAACGAGAAGCGCATGCTGCAGGAGGCTGTGGACAGCCTGTTCGACAACGGCCGTCGTGGCCGCCCCGTCACGGGCCCGGGCAACCGTCCGCTGAAGTCCATCTCCGACATGCTCAAGGGCAAGCAGGGCCGCTTCCGCCAGAACCTGCTCGGCAAGCGCGTCGACTACTCCGGCCGTTCGGTCATCGTCGTCGGCCCCGAGCTCAAGA
>JAFYTB010000051.1 GCA_017559045.1 Eggerthellaceae bacterium
GATCTTACCCGGCGTTACCTCCACGATGCGGTTTGCAACGCTGCGGATAAGATGACGGTCGTGCGTGATGAACAGGATGCTGCCCTCAAACTGCTGGAGAGCCTGCTCAAGAATGTCTGCACTGGAAATATCAAGGTGGTTCGTAGGCTCGTCGAGGCAGAGAAGAGGGCTCGGCGCCACCAGCATCTTCGCCAAGGCAAGACGGCTCTTTTCACCACCGGAAAGAACGCTGACACGCTTGTCGACATCGTCGCCCGTGAACAGGAAGGCACCCAGAAGCGTACGCACCTGGGAGATAGACCAACCCGGCGCCACGCGATCGAGCTCCTCGAATACGGTATTACCCGAGTTGAGTTCCTCGAGTTGATGCTGGGCGTAGTACGTAAGAGACACATGGACGCCATACTCAATGGTACCCGCATCAGGCGAAAGCACGCCTGCGACCATCTTGAGCAAGGTGGACTTACCAGCACCATTCGGGCCAACAAGCGCGATCTTATCGCCACGATACATCGTGAAATCGGCGCCGTCGTAGACCTTCTTATCGCCATAGTGCTTCTTCAGACCACGAGCCTTGACGACCATATCACCCGTGCGCGGAGGCTGGACGAAGTTGAACTTAACGGTCTTCTTCTCTTCGGGAAGCACAATGCGCTCGGCCATGATCTTCTCGATGCGGCGGGCACGATCCTGGGCCTGCTTTGCCTTAGTGGCCTTGTAGCGGAACTTATCGACGAAAGCCTGAAGGTGGGCGATCTCCTCATCCTGCTTGGCCTTTTCGGCACGCAGGCGCTCAAGCCTCTCCTCGCGCTGGCGAAGATAAGCGGAGTAATTGCCCTTATACAGGATGATCTCGCCGTTATCGATCTCGGCCACGCGATCGACCATGTTGTCCATGAAGGCGCGGTCGTGGCTGACGACGATAACGGTGCCCTGGTAGCTGCGAAGGAAGCCCTCAAGCCATCGAACCGATTCAAGATCAAGGTGGTTGGTAGGCTCGTCGAGGAGAAGCACTTCAGGATTGCGAATGAGAAGTTTCGCGAGCGCGATACGCATCTGCCAACCACCGGAGAACTCGGTAGTCAAACGCGTCATATCCTCTTCCTTGAAACCAAGGCCGAACAGCACGCCGCGAACCTTAGCCTCCAGCGAATAGCCGCCCATCATCTCGTAAGCATCGCGGGCGCGTCCGCAGGCAGCCAGCTGCTGCTCGGTGGGATTGTCGCCCAAGGCATGCTCCAGCTCGCGCAGACGACGCTCGGCTTCGAGGATCTCGATCTGCGACGAAATGACCTCCTCGAAGACGGGCTGCTCGCCCATCTCGATGGCCTCCTGCTCGAGATAGCCCACACGTGCACCCTTGGCAAAGAGAATGCGGCCCTCATCGGGGTCGTCTTCACCGGAGATGATATTGAGAAGCGTCGTCTTGCCAGCGCCGTTGGGTCCGACGAGCGCAAGGCGGTCGTATTCCTCCAACTTAAACGTGACGTCCTTGAACAGCTGGCGTCCACCGTAGGCTTTCGAGAGGTGCTCAGTTTGCAGAATCATGCGACCATGACCCTTTCCATACAAAAGGCGAAACGAAAACGAGAGGCAATCTATCGCGCATCTCGTTGCTTTGACAATAAAAAAGGCCCGACTTTCGTCAGGCCCGTAAGTTCATGGTGGACGCTACAGGATTTGAACCTGTGACCCCCGCCGTGTGAAGGCGATGCTCTCCCGCTGAGCCAAGCGTCCATAGGGCTTCGAGCAACGAGCTCGACAGCGAATAAATATTTTAGCCGCTAGAAAACGTTCGCACAAGACCTATTTTGGCATTTTCCCCGCTTCCATGAATCCGTATTTGACTCGGACTCGATTAAGCTTCGCAAGCATAGGGCTTCCGACCAGAAAGAGCGTCGCAAACGTCGCTATCGCATGAGGCACATTGGCCGTCGCAAAGCCGATGGAGTATACAGCCAGGGCAGCCTCCGGAGTTACGGTAGACACCATCGTGAACACGGTGCAGGTATCAAGGATGGGACCCACCATGCATACCACCACGAGAAAGCCCAATACGCTCACGCCAATACGCTGAGGCATCGACCATGCCCCGCGAGGAATGAGACCCGCTCTCGCAAGACCACCCGCAAGCAAGCCCGCAAGACCATAAGCGAGCATCTGCCAAGGAGTCCATGGACCTTGACCAAAGATGAAGTTGCTCACTAAAGCGGCAAGCGTGCCCGTCAGAAATCCCGCCTGACCACCAAAGGCGATACCCGTGATCATGACGATACCGACAAGCGGTTTCACATGAGGAATGCCCGCAAACACCACGCGTGACACCACGGCGATGGCGCACATTACTGCCAGCACAACGATTTCGCGCGCTTGGGGACGACGGCTCTCAAAGGAAACGGCAAAAGGAACCATGGACAGAACGACGATGGCCGTGCTCGTCAGACAGTATCGAAAGCCAAGCGCGTCGCCAGCAACTAAGATTACAACTGATAAGAGCAGACACAAGGCGGTCGACCAGATCACGGCAGGCCCTCGCCCTCTGCCTTCAGCTAGAATCTGCACAGCTGAACCACATCCTCGTCCGTCACGGCATTCGCGAACACGTGACGACTCATGCGATTGGCAGCCGTCGTGTAGAACGCATTTCCCGCAAAGAATCGACGGGGCGTGTCACTGGTTACGATGTCGCCATCGAAGAGCATCGACACCTCATCGGCGTGACGCGCGCAAAACTCGACATCGTGCGAAACCATTACGACCGCTATACCCTCAGCCACAAGATCGCAGAGCAAAGCAGCTAACCCGATCTTGCTCATTGCATCAAGCCCCTTGGTGGGCTCATCAAGCAACAGCACACGAGGCTCCGTCAGCAGCACCTTCGCAAACGCGACCAGCTGCTGCTCGCCCCCGGAGAGATCAAGCGGATGTGCATCCATGAGATTCGCAACGCCCACTCGCTCGCCCACGGCATGCAGGCGCTCGTCGATTTCCTGCTTGGAAAAAGAGCGGTCTTCGAGCATCTCGGCAAGTTCATCACGCACCGAGTCCTTCACAAACAGACTCTTTGGATCCTGGGGAAGCAAAGCAAGCGCACCTCGGAACAACTCGCGCGAACGACGCCCGACTACCTTTTCACCAAGAATGCGAATCGTCCCACGATAGGGCTTCACCACACCTGCAACCGCCTTGAGAAGCGTCGATTTGCCGACGCCGTTTCCTCCCACGATTGCATGCACGGAGCCTTTTCGAACACGCAGCGAAAGCCCCTTGAGCACATCGGGAAGCGTACGATCGTATCGCAGCCACACATCCTTCAGCTCAAGCGCCCACTCTTCCGCAGCGGCTCTGCCCGCAGAGCCCTTGCGCGTAATAATCTCGTTCGCAGCACCCCTACCCTCGGGGCCCTTGCCCTCAGCGCCTTTCTGCGCACCGGGCTCAACCAAGTCACCATCGAAAGCCAATCGCCCGCCAGCAGGCTTTTCGCCAACGAAAGACGTAAGCCACATGCGACCCTCGCGCACGCCAATAGGCACGGAAGCATCCGAGGCATTTTCCGACATTACATCGAAGTACACGCGCATAGGCGTCGGCAGCGCATGGCGCATGCCATCACCGTCAGCATGAAGAATCTGGCCAACATTGCGAGGATCGCCGTCAACCAGCACGCGCCCGGCTCCCATCACCACCACACGATCCGCGAGGTCAAACAAACCCTCAAGACGATGCTCGGTCATGAGAACTGTCGTCCCCAGCTCCAAGTTAAGCCTGCGTACGGTAGATAGAAACTCCGCTGCAGCCATAGGATCAAGCTGGCTCGTCGGCTCATCGAGTACCAGGATGTCCGGATGCATAGCCATCACGGATGCAAGGTTGAGCAGCTGCTTCTGACCACCGGACAGCTCACGAACCTCGCGATTAAACCAGCTTTCGATTCCGAAATAGCTCGCCATCTCCGCCACGCGCAAACGCATGGCGCTCTCCTCGACACCCAGGTTCTCCAAGCCGAAGGCAAGCTCGTGCCACACCTTATCGGTAACCAGCTGGGCATCGGGATCCTGCATGACGAAACCGATTCGCGCAGCCTGCTTCGAAACCTCAACCGACTCAAGCGAAACGCCCTCAAGCAGCACACGCCCCCCACGAACCCCATGAGGCGATAGCACCGACTTGGCATGACGAAGCAAGGTGGTCTTTCCGCACCCTCGCGGACCACACAGAAGAACGAACTCGCCCTGCTCTATGTCAAGGGAGACCCCGTCGAGCGCGCGGACGGAAGCCTCAGGATACGAGAAGCTTAAATTCTCGAAAGAAAGAAGCGCCACCGCACTAACTCCTTAACGCCAATGAATGTCGGAAACAACAGAAACGCTGCGTAGCTGGCAAGACCCAGCCAAAACAGCAAAGACGAATCAGGCCATGCGATCGTCGGATAAAACTCAAAAGAGGCGGCGCCCGAAAGCGCACACGCCATGGAGAGAAGCGCGAAAACGACGACGACGCCGAGGGAGAAAGCTTCGTACCGCCCAAAGCAATAACGAGCGAAGGACGTCCTGCGCGCAGCCCCATAAGCTCGACTGCGCATGGAATCCGCCGTCACCACGCCATCCTCAAGCGCCCACGAAACCATCGCAGAGAGAAGCGACAGCGCGTCCTTTGCACGCTCGCGAACGCCGCCACCCGACATAAGGCCAACCCCAGCGCGGGCCGTGACCATCTCGGTAGCCTTACGCTGATAGTTCGGGACAAGCCTCAAGGCCATGGTGACGACAAGCGACAATCCAGGTATTACACCACCAAACAGATAGGTGAACTTGTCACTCGTCATCACCACGCTATAGCTCGCAAACCAAAGCAGCATGGAAACGAACATGGCTCCAGTCGACGCGCCAAAGACGAGAGACTCCCACGTGTAGGCACGACCACCGAAGTAGGTGAAAAGAACGGTATCGCCCATCGTGCTAAACAGGGGATTCGCCAAGGCGACAACCAAGAACACTGGCACCATCGCTGCAATCACACGCCACGCCCTCTTGCCACGAACGACAAGCAAGCACGTCACGGAAGCTGCAACAGAAACAATCTGAAAAGCGGGGTGACACATACACATGCCGAAAACGATGGCGAGAGCAAAGAATGCGAAGGCGACAGCCGGGTGCAGTCTCTCGATCGGACCAGAGCCAAGCATGAACGTTTTACTACCAGGAGATGTAAGACCAGAGGATGGCGTCACCAGCAGCGAGCTCGAAAGCATCGCAGCCAACCATAGCGTCTTCGCCATTCACAGAGTAAACCCAACCGGAATTGGCGGTACCGGCAACGCCGGCGATGGACTCAATGAACTTACCGTACTCGGAATCGGAAGCCTGCAGCTCAAGACCAGACTCGACGAGCGCGTCATAAACCGTTGCGCCCTCGGGCAGAGCAACCGTCAGCTCCTGAGCCTCAAGACCAGCATCTTCGTTAGCAGCGATAGCCAGGGTAACCTCGATGGCAGCCTGCTGAACATCAGCAGCGCCATTGCCGGAAGCATCAGAGCCAGATTCCGAGGTGCAAGCGGGGAGCACGAACGCACACAACGCCAAAGAAAGTGCGAGCACCAAGGCACGACCAGCGAACGTAGACTTCAGATTTCCCATTGCAGAACGCATTTTGTCCATAGGAGGACCTTCCTTTCCAGGACTTATCGACGAAGAGGTGCTCCGACTTTGCCTCATGTGGACCCATCCGCGATGCCCGCGTGCCTTTCGCTGCGCACTTACCTGCAGCTTCGGCCGATCGACCCATCAGCTTTTACGGTTGCTGGTACAGCGCGGGATTCTCACCCGCATTCCCCTCGAAACGCCCGCTCCTTGCGAGCCGCTCCTGCGCCTTATCGAAAGACGCACCCGTCAATGCCAATACGGGGAGGAAGTATAGCAAACCGATAGACCCGAAAGGCGTCGGGCAAGGGTCCTTTCCGCACGCGTGGCCATATCAGCCTTGAGAAATCACGAAGGTGCGGGAAAATGGCAATCGGACGAATTCCGACCATCCGCGAGGAAGAATTCGAGGACGCAACCACAAGCGTCGCGCGCAAGCGCACTCCCCAAGCAGCACCATGCACGAGAATGCGAGAACTATGGCAGAGCAATCAGCAACGCCCCCCTTCTTCACCAACACGGCATGTCCGCACTTTCCCTGCCACGAGGGCGTCGACCCCGAACGCTTCAACTGCCTCTTCTGCTTTTGCCCCCTCTATGCACTGGGAGAAAATTGCGGAGGGGCGTTCACCTATCTCGAAGGCGGCATAAAGGATTGCTCGAATTGCACGCTCCCACACGAAGGCAACGGAGGAAACAAGATGGTCGAACAACACTGGAGCGAGATCGCCGAACTCGCCGCACCCGATGACTTCGATGCGGTGGCTTACATCAACACACCGCGCTGGAACAAATCCGTTCTCGGCCTTGAACGCATCAGCGAGCTGCTCGAAGGCCTTGGCAACCCGCAAGACAAGCTGCGCTTCGTCCATGTCGCGGGCACCAACGGCAAAGGTTCGACCTGCGCATACCTCTCCAGCGTGCTCACGCAGGCCGGTTATAAGACGGGATTGTTCACCAGCCCCTACATCGAGTGCTTTGAAGAGCGCATCCGCGTCAATGGAGAGAACATCTCAGCCGTCGATCTGCGCACAGCAACACTTGCCGTGAAGCAGGTGGCCGACCGCATGGAGAACCACCCCACCGAATTCGAGCTCATGTGCGCAGTTGCCCTCGTGCATTTCGTGAACATCGGCGTCGATATCGCCGTTATGGAAGTCGGACTTGGCGGTCGCTTCGACGCAACGAACGTCATCAAAAAGCCCGAAGTCTGCGTCATCACCCGCATTGGCCTCGATCACATCGAATTGCTTGGCGACACCACCGCGAAAATCGCGCGCGAAAAAGCCGGAATCATCAAGAACGGCGCGCCGGTTGTTAGCTGGCCCCAGGATCCCGACGCCCAACGCGAGATCGCAGACATAGCCGCAGAGCATGGATGCACCCTCGCCACCACCGATTTCTCTCAACTGACGGTCGAACCGCTCATCATCGATCCCGAAAGCGCCGAGGCACCTATGCGCTCGTTTTCGTATCGCGGCGCAAGCTACAAGACCAGGCTCATCGGCTCGTATCAGCCCAGCAATGCCACGCTGGCGCTCGAGGCCATCGAGGTCCTGAAAACGCGAGGATGGAACATCTCCGATGAGGCCATCTTCAAGGGAATAGCCGAAACGAGATGGCCGGGACGCTTCGAGGTGGTTGCACAGCAGCCTCTCACCATCGTCGACGGCGGACACAACCCCCAAGGCGCTCAAGCCCTCGCCGACACCCTGAAAGAAGTCCTGCCGGACATCCAGCCCGTTTTCATCATCGGAGTACTTGCTGACAAGGACTACCCCATCATGCTCGATGAGGTAGTGCCATTTGGCAGCGCATTCGTGACCATCACGCCCACGAGCCCCCGAGCTCTCTCCGCAGAAGACCTGGCAGAAGCTATCCGAGTGCGCATCTCCGAGGAAAAGCTTGCCAGCACACCCGTGCAGGCAGCTGCGAGCATGGAAGAAGCCGTCGCCGAGGCCCGTAAGCTCTGCAGCGACACCAACGAGGTCATCTGCGCATTCGGCAGCCTCTACTCCATTGGAGCGCTTAAGGCGGCCCTGCGCTAGCGAGAAGCCCCCGTGGTCTGACAGGGAAAGAGTTACTGAGCACAAACCAAGCCGATAAACAGAGACCCCGCATCTGCAGATGCGGGGTCTCGTTACGTCAGGAAGCTTCGCAGCCGTGCGGCAAAAACGAAAGCCTAGTAAACCATGCCCATGGCCTCGCGAACCTCGTTCAGCGTGGCGTTGGCGATCTCGTTGGCCTTGCGATTGCCCTCAGCCAGAACATCGCGAACGTAATCCATATCCTGCATAAGCTCCTCGCGGCGAGCGCGGATGGGTGCAAGATACTCGTTCACGGCCTCGGTCACATACTTCTTCAGCGCGCCGGAGCCATCATTGCCGATCTCCTCGGCAATCTCAACCTCGGAACGACCCGTGCAAAGTGCAGCGGTGGTAAGAAGCGCAGAAACGCCGGGGCGGTTCTCCTTATCAAAGGTGATAAAGCGCTCGGAGTCGGTCTTGGACTTCTTGATGAGCTTAGCCGTCTCCTCAGCGGTAGCAGAGAGGGAGATAGCGTTGCCGTAGCTCTTCGACATCTTGCGACCGTCAAGGCCGGGGATCTCGACAGCCTCGGTCAGTAGGCCATGAGGCTCGGGGAAGACGGGGGCATAGCGATCGTTGAAGCGGCGAGCGATCTGGCGGGTCTGCTCGATGTGGGGAAGCTGGTCCTTGCCAACCGGAACAACATTGCCCTTGCAGAACAGAATGTCGCAAGCCTGATGAACGGGATAGGTCAGCAACAGGCCGGTAAGAGCATGGCCGGATGCCTCCTGCTCGGACTTAACGGTGGGGTTGCGCATGAGCTCAGCCTCGGTGCACAGAGAGAGGAACGGGAGCATGAGCTGGTTGAGCGCAGGGATGGCAGAATGGGTGAAGATGATGGTCTTCTCGGGATCGATTCCGCATGCCATGTAGTCGATGACCATGTTGTGCACGTTGTCTGCAATATTGGCAGTCGTATCACGGTCGGTGATGACCTGATAGTCGGCAATGATGATGCGCGTGGTTACGCCAAGCTCCTGCAGCTTAACGCGCTCTTTGATGGTGCCGAAATAATGACCCAGGTGCAAACGGCCCGTCGGGCGGTCGCCCGTCAGCATGATGTACTTGCCGGGATTTACGGCAAGATCAGCCTTGATCTCGTCGCTGATCTTCTTGCTTGCCTGGAAGGTATCGCTGCTCATGAAAGCCTCGTTTCTTATCCGGGGAAAACGGTTTGGACCCGCTCTCCACACTCACGCGCATAGCGCGGCTTAAACACAAGGAGACAGTATAGTGCATTTTCTGGGCAGCCAAAGAAACAGGCCACCGAGCGCAAAGCTCGATGGCCTGTGATTTCTGGTAGGGGCAGCCGGGCTCGAACCGACAACCAAGGGATTATGAGTCCCCTGCTCCACCATTGAGCTATGCCCCCATGACGCTCATCTGCAGACGCAGACGAAATCGAAGTGGTTACGCAATGCTTCGATAGATACAAAAAAGGTCAGCCGCATGGGACTGACCTGGAAATTCGTGGTGGACCATGAAGGACTCGAACCTTCGACCTTGGGATTAAGAGTCCCCTGCTCTACCAACTAAGCTAATGGTCCAAAACTCGCGGCGCTTGAAAGCGCTTTGCTATTTTAGGCTATTTCGTTTTTGATTGCAAGCCTAAATTTTATTATTTTTTCAAGCGCGCGCTGGGGTGGATGATGGGACTCGAACCCACGATCTCCAGAGCCACAATCTGGCGCCTTAGCCAACTAGGCCACACCCACCGTGAGCGCAAGGATGTAGTATAGAGAAGTGTGTTCGTGTTGGCAAGAAGTAATTTTAAAAAATTTATTCTCTTGGGAAGTTTATTACTCGACAGGGCGAAACGGATCGGATCCCCAGTCCTCAAAACCGCCCGCATAATGGCGCAGCTCGGTAAAACCTCGCTCCATAAGCACCGCGCATGCCTTCGCCGAAGTAATCCCCATCTGACAGTGAAGAATAACGGGATCGCCCTTCCCGACGCCCACTTCACCGAGAAGCCCCTCGAAATGTTCCGGAAAACTCGGGCCATCCTGCGAAGCCAGAGACCAATAGTCAATATTATGCGCATTCGGAATATGAGACGAATCAAACATGAACGCAGGGCGAAGATCCACGATGGGCTCTTCGCCCATTCGGGAAAGCACGTATTCGGCATCTACGTTATAGCAAGTCACGAGGCACCCCTTGTAGGTCGTTTTCCCAACGTACGGACAACTGCATCTTAGCATCTTGAACCCTTGAACTTCCGCAACGTTGCTGCAGCGTCCCCTTCGCGGTATCATCTCTTAAGAAAGACAGTCGCGCAGCCGCGCCGCCCCTGGCGCAAGATGGCGAAAGGCAACCGGCAGCAGCGCGCGCATGTCACACGGGACGGACTTTGCATCATCTCTCCGCTTCTCTACACAGAGCCGCGAAGCCCTTCCCTTGCACAATGGAATAGCCTTATGCACGCAGGATCTACGCATCGGCTTGTTGCGCCGTGCGCAGCTGCGTTCATTCGGCCTATACGCAAGGAGCATCATGGACGCACCTGAGATCATCGAGCGCGGACGCGATAAGCGCTTCGCCCTCCTCATCGACGCGGACAACGTTTCCGCGAAGTACATCAAGCCCATTCTCAACGAGCTCAATAAATACGGCACCGTTACCTACAAGCGCATTTACGGCGACTGGACGCTCAGCCTGCACGCAAAGTGGAAAGACGCCTTGCTCGAGAACTCCATTACGCCTATCCAGCAGTTCAGCTACACCTACGGCAAGAACTCTACCGACTCCGCAATGATCATCGATGCCATGGACATCCTCTATGGAGGCGGCGTTGACGGATTCTGCATCGTCTCTTCCGACAGCGACTTCACGCGCCTGGCAAGCCGTCTGCGCGAAAGCGGACGCACTGTCATTGGCATGGGAGAGAAGAAGACGCCCACCCCGTTCCGCAAGGCATGCGACATCTTCACCGTGCTCGAGCTGCTCGTCAAAGACGAGCGCCGCGAGAAGGCAAACGGGCCCACGATGAGCAAGAGCGAAGTCGAGCAGGCTGTTGTCGACATCATCATCGACAACCAGAACAACGGCAAGGCAACCGGCCTGGGCGAGATCGGCAGCCGTCTGCAGAAGCGCTACCCCGACTTCGATGTCCGAAACTATGGCACCAACCTGCTCTCCAAGCTGCTCAGTGAATTCACGCGCGTCAAGATCACCAAGGATCACAGCTCGGTTGCCGTCGAGCTTGCCGATGCTTCGGATGCCGAGAAGGCCCAGAGCGCGGCTCCGACTGCCGCAGCCGCTGCCGAAGCGCCTCAGGCTGAGATCAGCACTGACGAGGCCATCGCCTCCAACGGCGTCGCAGACAGCTCGACCGAGGCTGAAGCAGACGCGGAGAACGAGAACCGCAAACCCTCTCGCCGCAGCCGCCGTTCGCGCAAGATCAAGGCAAATCGCGATTCTGAGACGAGCGAAGAAGCATCCGCCGAGGCGGCACACGGTGAAGCTCAGCCCGCCGCCAATGCTACCGAGGAAGGCACCTCAAACGCAGTCAGCGCCGCAGAAGACGCAACCGGTGCTGCAGGCACCGACGAGCCCGCAGAAGCCCCCACGACCAGCGAGAAGCCCGCTCGCAAGCCTCGTCGTCGCAGAAAGGCTGCAGCAGCGAGGACCGAGTCCGAAGCCACTGCCGGTCAGCCCAATGAATTGACCGCAGAGCCGGCCACCGCTCCGTCCGAAGCCGAAATCGAAACCGGCACCGCGCCGATCGAAGAGCCTGCACCCGAAGCGGCAAAAGCCGAGACGATCGCAGAAACTCCAACAGAGCCGGCGACCAAACCCGCGGACGAAGAGACCCCGACCGAGCCGACCGCCAAAAAGCCCGCTCGCAAACCGCGCCGCCGCAAGAAGGCCAACGTCGAAAACGCCGAGGCTACCTCCAACGCCAACGTAGCCGAAGAAGCCCCCTCCGACGTCGTCGCAAGCGTCGAGGCTACCCCCAGCGTTACTGCAACCGTCGAAGCCCCCTCCGACGTCGTCGCAACCGAAGAGAGCCCCAAGGCCGAAGCAAGCCCCACTTCCTTCATTCGCGAGGCAATCGCTGCAGCAGGAAACGAGGGCATAGCACTCACCCAACTCGGCGAAGACATCCGCGCCGCATTCAAGGATTTCAAGGTGCGCGATCTCGGATTCCCCCAGCTTCGTCTCTACATTGCCAGCGTCGAAGATTTCGAGCTAATCAAGGACGATAAGGCGTTCCGAGCCAAGCTTCGCTAGGAGTTCCCAGACCTAGAAACCCTCAACCGCACATACACATAACGCAAACGCGTCATCTTATGAAGAAGCCGTTGTGACCTCGGGTCTAGCCCAGGGAGCGACGGCTTCTTTCGATATACTTGACCTAATACATCACTTACTTGAATAACTTTAAGGAGTTTCCAAACGTGGAAGCAATGACTCTTGGCCTGATGCTCATCTCGGCGGTTCTCATCTCATCGTTTGTCGATCAGATTGTCCCCAAAGTCTCACTGCCCCTTATCCAGATCGCACTTGGCGTCGTCATCGCTCTGTTCGCCTCCGGAGACGTCACCATCTCGCTCGATCCCGAGCTCTTCCTCGTGCTCTTCATTGCTCCGCTGCTTTATGACGAAGCGAAGACAGCAAACAAATCCGAGCTTTGGAGCGAAATCAAGCCGGTTCTCGCACTCGCAGTGGGTCTGGTCATCGTCACCGCGCTCGCCATCGGCTTTGCACTGAACCTCATCATTCCGTCCATCCCGCTTGCCGCAGCCTTCGCGCTCGGCGCCGCACTCGGCCCCACCGACGCCGTCGCCGTTACCTCGCTCGCCAAGCAGGTCGATATCCCCAAACGCCAGAAATCCATTCTCAAGGGTGAACTGCTCCTCAACGACGCCTCGGGTATCGTGAGCTTCCAGTTCGCGCTTGCAGCAGTCATCACCGGTTCCTTCTCGCTCGCGGGCGCATCCATCGAGTTCGTCATCGAGTTCATCGGCGGCCTTGTTGTCGGCGCAGGCCTTGGCCTCCTGTTCAATCTTCTTGTTCGCGGAGCCCGCAACATCGGCCTTGAGAGCACTACGTTCCACGTACTGTTCGAGGTCCTCACGCCGTTTCTCGTGTTCCTCATCTCCGATGCCCTCCACGTCAGCGGCATTATCGCCGTCGTCGTCGCAGGCCTCCTGAACGTCATCTCGCCGCGCAGCCTCGATCCGTCCATCTCCCGCATGAACATCGTCTCCGCGAACGTATGGCACGTGCTCAGCTTCTGCCTCAACGGCATCGTGTTCGTCCTCCTCGGAACCCAGCTTCCCGGCGCCATGCGTCGCACCTGGGACGACATCTCCTTCGACAACGGATTCCTGCTGCTCTGCATCCTCGGAGTCACCCTGATCCTGTACGTCGTACGATTCCTCTGGGTGCTCATCATGGATCGCCACTACGTCAAGAACACTCTCAAGCGCGATTTCACCAAGCAAGACGTAAAGCTGGCCCTCATTACTACGCTGTGCGGCGCCAAGGGAACCATCACGCTATCCATCCTGTTCACCATCCCCTACGTCATCACGCTCGACCCGTTCACGCCCTTCCCCCAGCGTGACCTCATCATCTTCCTTGCCTGCGGCGTCATCCTGGTGACGCTCTTGATGGCGACCTTCGTCGTTCCGGTGCTTGCACCCCGTGCAGCCGAGAAGGAATCGGAGACGCAGAAGCGCTTGCGTGAGGCAGAGTGCCACGCCGAAATCCTCCGCACCGTCATCGAAGACCTCACGCTTCAGCAAAACGACGAAAACAGGGCCGCTACCCAGCTCGTCATCCAGTCCTACAACGATCGCCTCGCAAACGTGAAGGAAACCCACGATCTCGAAGCCAGCGACACCGACAACATCGAACTGCGCATCCAAACCTTGCACTGGGAGCAGGAGCGCACCTTCGAGCTCATGGC
The DNA here is from genome assembly GCA_017559045.1 of Eggerthellaceae bacterium. Taxonomy (GTDB): domain Bacteria; phylum Actinomycetota; class Coriobacteriia; order Coriobacteriales; family Eggerthellaceae; genus RGIG3135. Next base: position 13,647 of record JAFYTB010000051.1, read on the forward strand.
ATCGGGTGAAGTTGTGCCCATCGTCGGCTATAGATACCTGGCGCGCCTCAGCCGCCTTGAAAACCTGGTCAAGCACGAGAGCAGCCTCTCGCTGGTGGCGCACCTGAAGAACATCTGGACCCGCAGCCACACCCTGCTCAGGCGCGGCGTCCTGAGCATCGTACGCGAGCTCCCCGACACCTCGCTGACCGAGCAGGCAGAAGGCCTGCGCAAACTCCAAATCGAAACCGAGGCTTACGTCATCAAGAAGCTCGAGGAGATCATTGTCAGCAACGAGTCGAGCGTGCTTACCGAAGACGCCAGCGCCCTTCTGCTGGAGTTCCAGCGCAGCCACACCATCCTCAAGAAGCGCATTGATTCGGTGACGAAGATCCTCGATGTCGAGGACAAGGTCGACGAAGTCCGTCTTACCGCACTGCGTATCGAGCTCGAATGCATCCAGACCATGCGCGATGAGGAGCGCCTTAGCCGCGCAACCGCCAAGCGCCTGCGCGAGAACGTCACGGTCATGCAGATGGACCTGGAGAACAACATCTAGAACTAGAGAACAGCAGCCAAAACAAAAGCGCGGTGAAGAGCCTTTTCACCGCGCTTTTTTGCGTTTATGTCTTTATCGCCGCCAGAGCGGCACGCGTCTTTATACGCCGACTACATCTTGATGGGGGCGCTTACTCCAAGCAGCTTGAGCGTCAGCGCCAGCACGATACGCGCGGAGTCAGCCAGGGCAAGACGAGCGGTCTGCACGGCCTCATCCTCAACCAGCACATGACAGTTGGTATAGAACTGATGGAACAGGCCGGCCATCTCCTGAGCGTAGTGGGTCAGACGGAACGGCGCGCGGTCACGAGCAGCGAGGGTGACCAGCGAGGTAAAGTCGTCCATCTTGCGCATAAGAGCAAGCTCGGACTCGTGGGTGAGCACGGAGAGGTCGGCATCAGCCGGAATGAGGGCTGCTGCAAGCTCGTCGGTCGTGATCTCCCCTGCCTCTGCAGCAGCAGCCTGAGCCTCGCCAGCAGCCTTGCGAAGGATAGAGCAGATACGAGCATGTGCGTACTGCACGTAGTAAACCGGGTTAGAGGAATCCTGCTTGCGAGCAACCTCGATGTCGAAGTCGATCATCTGATCGGAGGAGCGAGAAAGCATCATATAGCGCGTAGCATCCACGCCAACCATGTCCACGAGCTCTTCGAAGGTGATCATCTCGCCGGTACGCTTGGACATACGGACGGGCTCACCGTCGCGCAGCAGGTTGACCAGCTGGCCAAGAACGATCTCCAGATCGCCCGGACGACCCCAAGCCTCCATCATGGCCTCGCAGCGCTTGATGTAGCCGTGGTGGTCTGCACCCCAGATGTTGATAAGACGATCGAAGCCGCGGCAAACCTTGTCGTAGTGATATGCCACGTCGCTGAAGAAGTAGGTGTACTCACCGTTCTCCTTGATGAGAACGCGGTCCTTGTCGTCGCCGAAGGTGGTGGAACGGAACCAGGTTGCGCCATCCTGCTCGAACACATGGCCCTTCTCCTGCATGGCGGCAAGCGCACGATGCACAGCATCCATGCCCTCTTCGTCCTTTACATACAGGCTGCGCTCGCTGAACCAGCGATCGAAGGTAGTGCCGAACTTCTTCAGCAGCGACTGCTGATTCTCGAGCATCTCCTTATAGGCAATCTCGCGGAACGCGATACGGCGCTCGGTCTCGTCCATATCCTCGTACTTGTTGCCCTCGCGGTCGATGATGCCCTGAGCGATGTCGGCAACATAGGCGCCGCCATAGCACTTCTCAGGCATCTCGACATCGTGACCCAGAAGCTGGAGGTAACGCACAGCAACGGAGTTACCGAAAACGTCCATCTGAGAGCCCTGATCGTTGATGTAGAACTCCTCATAGACATCGTAACCAGCATGACGCATGACGCTTGCCATGGCGCTGCCGAGCGTGGCCCAACGGCCGTGGCCAACATGCATGGGACCAGTGGGGTTAGCGGAGATGTACTCGAGGTTCACCTTGCGCTGACCCTCAGGTGCCTCGCCCTTGCCGAAATCCTCCTTCTCGGAACGCACGACGCGCACAACGTTCTGGAGCGTTGCCTGAGAGAGGCGAATGTTGATGAAGCCGGGGCCGGCGATCTCGATGGTAGCGATCATGTCGTTCTCGGGCAGATGGTCGACGATGATCTGAGCAACCTCGCGCGGGTTCTTGCGAGCGAGCTTTGCGGTGCGCATAGCAACCGTAGAGGCCCAGTCGCCATTTGCCTCGTCGCGGGGACGCTCGAGAGCCGGCTCAGGAGCTGCCTCAAGAACAAGCGATCCGTCTTCACGGGCGGCTGCGATAGCTGCGCCAATGATGGCTTCCAATTGTTCGCGAATTTCCATGGTGATATCTTTCTGGCTCATGTACGAGAGGAAATGCCGTGCGCCCATTGCTTAAGCACGGCGAACCACTCGCTCTTTTCTGAAAACGCCCGACGAAAGCCTTCGTCAGACGTACAATTTCACAACCTTGCATGATAGCACCAAAACGCATCGTTACCCGAACTGTTACGTAAGCGCGCCATCGTAAAAACACGATGGCCAAGCATCACCCGCGCAGACGTCAAGGCAGCGCCTCGCAGAAGCTACAGCAACGTCCCGCAGACGCAAAAGCGCCGCCCGAAACGGGCGGCGCAACAGGCAAACCTACAAGATCAACATGGCGCCGGTCAGGATAATCACGCACACTACACCCAGAAGCACGATCAGCTTCGTAGAGAACTTCACCCAGGTCGTGTAATCAATTTTCGCAAGAGCAAGACCGCCCATAATCGCGCCAGAAGTCGGCGTAATCATATTGATGAGGCCGTTACCCGCCGAGAAAATCATGATCATCGTCTCGACCGAGAAGCCAAGCTCGGCAGCAAGCGGACCCATGATGGGCATCGATACCGTCGCCATGCCCGACGACGATGGAATAAGGAACGAAAGCAGCAAGTACAGAGCATAGGAAAGCGGAGCAAACACGATTGCCGACATACCCGCAAGCGCATGAGCGGCATGCTCGAGGATCCACATATCGAGACCGGTGTCCGCCATCAGCACTGTAATGGATCGAGCGAGCGCGATGACCAGCACAACCGACATCATGTCTGCAGCGCCGCCAATGAACGACTTGACGAAACGGCTCTCCGACAAACCGCCGATAACGCCAATCACCAGCGCCATCAGCAGAAACCACGTGGACGCCTCGTCGAAGTACCACTGACCAAGCGGCAAGCCCGTCAGGAAAGCCGACCAGCCTTCACTGATCTGCTCCACAAAAGTGGCCACGCCACCAGCGCCGGGATCTAGAGCAAGAGATGACCCCGTAGCCTCGTCAAACACCTCGACGATCTCGCCCTCCGAAACAGGCGCCACAACCTCTTCGTACGTTGCGCCTTCGTTGAAAAGGCCAACTCCGAGGTCCTCCCACGGAATGAAGCCGACGATCATGACCACAAAGGTGAGCGCGAACACAACAAGCGTCGCCTTCTGTCGACCCGTCATCGTCGGATCATCGGGATGCGCAAGATCGGCCGCAACATCCGCCTCGACGCCCGCGTACGCCTCTTCCATCACCTTCTGTTCCTGAAGGGAAAGAATGGTCGATCCCTTATCGGCCTTCACCTTTTTCGCATAGCGCATAACGAAGACAATGCTGATCGCAAGCGTAACCAGCCAAAGAACAACGCCGAGCGCAATGATGACCGCCTGATTCACAACCAGATCCGTGCCGGAGAGCGCATCAACGGCTGCACCGATGGCGAAAGGATTGACGGTCGATCCCAACACGCCGCAACCGGCGCCAAGCAGAACCACCGCCGCGCCGACCACGCTGTCAAAACCAGCGGCCACCATCGTCGCCGCCAAAAGAAGATAGAACGGAACGGTCTCCTCGCACATTCCGTACGTGGTTCCTCCAATGGAGAACACAAACATGAGAATGGGAATGAGGACGAGCTCGTTGCCCTTAAGCTTCTTCACGAGCGCAGCAATGCCCGCGTCAAGGGCGCCCGTCTCAGCAACAATCCCCAAAAAGCCACCGAGCACCAGCACAAACAGGCACACCGGCAAGGCGTCGGTAAAGCCGCGAACCGGCGCCGTCATAACACCGGCGATGCTCGCGCCCTCAATCCCCTTGACGCCCGCAAATGACATGGCCACCGTCACGAGCGCAAGTGCCACGAGGATGATCAGCAGAATCGCAAACGACGAAAGCGTTCGCCGCTGCTTCTTGGTACGTTCAGCTGACATGACGACCCCTCCTTTGCTAATCGATTTCAGGTCAAGCGTTCAGCTTCTTGTGGTGAAAAACCCTGGACCTGAATCGACGGAAGGAAGCTTACTGGGGATCGCTCAAGATAGGCGGATCGGGCCACGTCCTTCGTACCGCCACACGCGTGCCGGTTTCCCCACGAAGACCCGCGGCAGCCTGCTCGAGAGAAGTGATCAGCGCCTCTCCCGAAGGATGAGCGTCAAGATACTCCAAACATGCTTGCACCTTCGGAAGCATGCTTCCAGCCGCAAACTGTCCTTCGTTGATATAGCGGTGAGCATCCTCAACGCTCATGAAATTGAGGTTCTGCTGATTCGGCGTATTGAACGCAATTGCCACCTTCTCGACAGCCGTCAGAATGATGAGCATATCGGCCTTGAGGTCAGCGGCAAGCTTCGCACTCGAGCGATCCTTATCGACAACCGCAGGCACACCCACGTAGCTGTCGTCGCGAGCGATAACGGGAACCCCTCCGCCACCTGCCGCAATAACGATATAGCCATCGTCCATGAGGTCCTTAACGGCATCGAACTCCACGATGCGCTGCGGTCTGGGCGAAGCCACCACTCGACGCCACCCTCGCCCAGCATCCTCCAGATAGACCCAGCCCGTTTCCAGTGCAAGCTGACGAGCCTCTTCTTCGGTCAGAAAAGAACCGATGGGTTTCGTGGGGTGCTCGAATGCGGGATCGTCGGGATACACAACGGTCTGCGTTATCACCGTAGCCGTTGATCGCATGATGCCTCGACGCTTCAGCTCGGTAAGAATCGCCTGGGAAAGCTGATAGCCGATATAGCCCTGGCTCATCGCTCCGCATTCCGGAAAAGGCATCTCCGGAACACCAGGCGTTACCGCATGGGCTTCATCGAAGGCCTTGTTGATCATGCCGACCTGCGGGCCGTTTCCGTGGGTGACAACCACGTTGATCCCCTCGTCGATCATGTCGACAATGCTCGTCGCCGTCTTCTTGACCAGCGCGAGCTGCTCTTGAGGTGTATTTCCGAGGGCGTTTCCGCCCAATGCAATGACAACGCTTTTGCCAGCGCCTTTCTGGTAAGCCATTGAGCCACCTCCTGATTTTGAATGCACGAAGCCAAGGGGGTTATCCCCTTGGCAACGGCTGGTTATAAATTTGTTGAAATAAAGCGGAGAGAGCCGCCCGACACTACCTCAAGGTTGCGTAGACAATAGCCTTGATGGAGTGCATGCGGTTTTCAGCCTCATCGAAGACGCGAGACTGCGGACCCTCGAAGACCTCGTCGGTCACTTCCATCTCGGGCAGGCCGAACTTCTCGTAGATCTCGGCACCAATGGTGGTCTTGAGATCATGGAACGAGGGCAGGCAGTGCAGGAAGATAGCATCATCGGAGGCCAGAGCCATGACGTCGGCGTTTACCTGATAGGGAGAGAGCAGCTTGATGCGCTCAGCCCACAGCTCAGTCGGCTCGCCCATGGAAACCCAGATGTCGGTGTAGATGACATGAGCACCCGTGCAGGCCTCTTCAACGCTGGAAGTAAGGGTGACCGAACCACCGCTCTGCTCGCACAGCTCGCGGCAGGTTGCGACCAGAGACTCTTCGGGCATACGATCCTCGGGACCGCAGGCAACAAAGTGCAGACCAAGCTTCGAGCACACAACCATCAGAGAGTTAGCCACGTTGTTGCGGGCGTCGCCCATGAACACGAACTTCAGACCCTTGATGCCGCCGGGGAAGTTCTCCTCAACGGTAAGCATATCGGCGATCATCTGCGTCGGATGGAACTCGTCGGTCAGACCGTTCCACACCGGAACGCCAGCGTTGGCAGCAAGCTCCTCAACCAGCTCCTGGGAGTAGCCGCGATACTCGATGCCGTCGTACATGCGGCCAAGAACGCGTGCGGTGTCCTCGATGGACTCCTTCTTGCCCATCTGCGAGCTACCCGGATCAAGATAGGTAACGCCCATACCCAGATCGTAGCCAGCAACTTCGAAAGAGCAACGCGTACGCGTAGAGGTCTTCTCGAAGAGCAGCACGATGTTCTTACCCTCAAGGTACTTGTGGGGCGTACCAGAAAGCTTCAGGTTCTTGAACTGCTTGGAGAGCCTGATGAGATAACGGATCTCGTCGGGCGTAAAGTCGAGCAGCTTCAGAAAGCTGCGACCGCTCAGATTAACGGGCATCTTCGGTTCCTTTCAAATCAGGCTGCTTCCGGGATACGGCAACGCAAGGCGTCGGCGTGTAGCAAAGGGAGGATCCCTTTGTCGCGCAGCAAGGGAACTACCCTTGTCGCACACTCGCTGCACTAAGCTGCCGCAAATAGCAGAAGTGCACATCATACTACGCATCGTCGCGCCAGAGGGGCATGGACATGCATCGCGGACCGCCACGACCGCGAGAAAGCTCGGCGGAAGGCACTTCAACCACGTTGAGGCCCTCTTCTCGCAGCAATTCGTTGGTCACGTCGTTGCGTTCATAGACGATTATGGTGCCCGGACGAACGCAGAGCGTGTTGGATCCGTCGTTCCA
>JAFYTB010000052.1 GCA_017559045.1 Eggerthellaceae bacterium
GTTCGTGAAAGTCGGCGGGCGATTGTGCTATCTATTGAGGAGGTAAGTGGCATGGAGGTTGTTCGCGCGAGCAAGGCGGGTGCCTGCTACGGAGTGCAGCGTGCGCTCGACATGGCACATGGCGTGCTGGCCGAGGGTTCCTGTGCGTACACGCTCGGTCCGCTCATTCATAACCCGCTCGTTGTAGAGGAGCTTGAACAGCGCGGCGCTCGCGTTGCGAAGAACCTCGACGAGGTACAGGGAGAGTGCGCGACGGTCATCATTCGCAGTCACGGCGTTACCCCTCAGGTGCGTGACGCGGTGCTTGAGCGTGGATATCAGCTTGTCGATGCCACCTGTCCGCACGTCGCTCGTGCACAGCAGGGAGCCGCGGAGCTTGCGGAGGCTGGCTGTCGCGTGGTGATCCTCGGCGAAGCCGACCATCCCGAGGTAGAGGGCTTGCGTGCCTATGCCGAAGAGGCTGGTGGCAAGGTCGATGTCGTTGGCGGACCTGATGACATCCCCGATGGTCTGTATGCTCCCATTGGCGTGGTCGCGCAGACCACCCAGACGCGCGAGAATCTCGAAGCCGTTCTGGCTGAGCTTAATGCCCGCGGACTCGATCCCATTGTGAAGAAAACTATTTGCTATGCGACGCGACAGCGCCAGGATGCGGCGGCCGAGCTCGCCTCGCGCGTTGATGCCATGGTTGTCATCGGTGGTCGCAATTCCTCGAACACGACGCGTCTTGCGGAGATCTGCGAGGCAACGTGTTCGCGCAGTTTCCATATTGAGTCTGCCGACGAGCTCAAAGCCGAGATGTTTGCTGGTTGTGAAACGGTAGGCGTGACGGCTGGTGCATCGACTCCGGATTCGCACATCAATGCTGTCGAAGAGGTTCTGAGGTCGTTCTAGCATGCCTGTTTACCCTAACGAAGACATCGTACGCGCGGCGCGTGGGAAGGGGTCGCCCCTTGCGCGTATTGCGTATGTCGAGCCCTATTCGCCTGCAGATGACGCAGGCTTTGAGCCGGGTTGCTACATCACGTCCGTTGACGGTCAGTCCGTGCGAGACATCATTGATTGGCGTTGGCTGACCGCTGAAGACGTTATCGAGCTTGGCTACATCGATCTCGATGGCGAAGAAGGCGAAATCGAGCTTGAGCGTGAAGAAGGGGAGGACTGGGGTTTCTCCTTTGAGGGTGTTGTCTTCGACGGTGTCAAGCAGTGCCGTAATGCCTGCACCTTCTGCTTCATGCGTCAGCTTCCGAAGGGCATGCGTCCTTCGTTGACCTTGCGCGACGATGATTTCCGCTTGAGTTTCTTGTCGGGCACCTTTGTGACTCTGACGAATCTGATGGCGGAGGATGAGAGGCGTATTATCGAGCAGCATATTTCTCCGCTGCGCGTATCTCTTCATGCGGCCGATTCCGAGGCGCGTAGGGGCCTTATCGGCAAGCATGCCCAGCACGGCATTGATGCTCTCGATCGCTTGCTTGAGGCGGGCATTGAGGTTCACGCCCAGATCGTGCTCGTTCCCGAAGCGAATGATGGCGAGGTGCTGCTTAATACGCTGAACTGGGCTTATGATCGTCCTGGTGTGCTTAACATCGGCATTGTTCCGCTTGGCTACACGCGCTATCAGAGCACGTTTGACCATAGCTTTAACGATCCTGGGGCTTCGCAGGCGGTCATCGACATCATCTCTCCTTTCCAACAGCGTGCGCTTGCCGAAAGAGGGACGCCTTGGGTTTATGCGGCAGATGAGTTTTATCGCAATGCGCACGGCGTCGATTTGCTCGAAAAGCTTCCGACAGCTGAGCATTATGGCGATTTCAGTATGTTTGAGGATGGCATCGGCATCATTCGATCCTA
>JAFYTB010000053.1 GCA_017559045.1 Eggerthellaceae bacterium
CTGCCGCCGCCAAGCACGAGAACGTCGATCTTGCCAACAAAGCCCTCGAGATCATCCACGTGATAGCTCGGCACACCCGTGATCGTAGTCACGGAAGCAGGATCGCGGCGCGTAAACACAGCCACGAGCTCCATGTCCTCGTTAGCCTGGCAAGCCAGCTCAACGCCACGTCCGAGGTTGCCATATCCCAAAATACCAATGCGAATATTCGCCATGTTAATTCCTTTCACAGATGCCTTACGGCGTCATGCGATCAACTCTATTCAAGGCCTCCGGCTTCAGCCGCCTCGGCCAACACTCGACCCTATGCCCTCAGCTCGTCGGCTACCGCCACGATGAATTCGCGCGTCGAAAGTTTCTGGGGATTCTCCAGGGTCGTGATCAGCGCCAAGTCACCGGTCATACGACCGCTTTCGATCACGTCGATGGTCGCCTTCTCCAAACGATCCGCGAAGTCGACCAGCTCGGGCAGCTCGTCAAGCTCGCCGCGCTTACGCAGCGCACCCGACCAAGCGAAGATGGTCGCCACAGAGTTCGTGGAGGTCTCCTGGCCCTCGAGATGCTTGTAGTAGTGACGCTGCACCGTACCATGCGCAGCCTCGTACTCGTACACACCCGACGGGCTCACCAAAACGCTGGTCATCATTGCAAGGCTGCCAAACGCGCTCGACACCATGTCGCTCATGACGTCGCCGTCGTAGTTCTTGCATGCCCAAATGAAGCCGCCCTCGGCCTTCATCACGCGAGCAACCGCGTCATCGATCAGCGTGTAGAAATACTCAATGCCAGCCGCCTTGAATGCCTCGGCGTATTCCGCGTCGAAGATCTCCTGGAAGATGTCCTTAAAACGATGGTCATACTTCTTAGAAATGGTGTCCTTGCTGCTGAACCAAACGTCCTGCTTGGTATCCAGCGCATAGTTGAAGCAGCTACGCGCAAAGCTTGCGATCGAATCGTCAAGGTTATGCATGCCCTGGGCAACGCCGGGACCTGCGTATTCGTGAACCAGCTCGCGGATTTCCGTACCGTCAGCTGCGGTGTAAACCAGCTCGACCTTGCCCGGACCCGGCACCTGAATCTCTACGTTCTTGTACACATCGCCATACGCATGGCGAGCCAAGGTGATGGGCTTCTTCCAATTGCGCACGCAAGGCTCAATGCCCTTGCAGGTGATGGGAGCGCGGAAAACCGTTCCGTCGAGCATGGCGCGAATGGTTCCGTTAGGGCTCTTCCACATCTCCTTGAGGCCGTACTCCTCAACGCGTGCAGCATTGGCCGTAATAGTTGCGCACTTCACAGCAACGCCCAAACGCTTGGTGGCATTTGCGGAATCGATCGTCACCTGATCGTCCGTCTCATTGCGATACTCGAGGCCGAGATCGTAATACTCGGTCTTCAGGTCAACAAACGGGCAGATCAGCTCGTCCTTGATCATCTGCCAGATGATGCGCGTCATCTCGTCGCCGTCCATCTCGACAAGCGGTGTCTTCATAGCAATCTTGGTCATAAACCCTCCTCGAGAGACGAAGCGATCGCGGTTCGCGGCGCAAGTTCGCGGACTTTCTCCGCACGAGCCCAGTCGGCTCCTAATGATTGCGCCCTAGTGATTGCGCCCATTATAGGCAGCCCCATGTTAAGGCACGGTTAAACCCACCTTAAGCGCATGAACCGAGCAGACGAGAAGCTGTTGCAGGGGGAATTAAAGCGGAAGGAAAGGCGCACAACGCAAGCAGCGATCAGGCTACTCGGCGTCGAGCGCAGGGGCCTCCCCCGCATGATCCAACCCAGACGGCTTGGCCAAACCGGGAATCTCCGCAAGCGTCTTCTTCAGGGGCTCGCGAATATGACAGAGCTTGTCCTTGCAATTTGCGCACAGCAGCGATGCGTTGGTGCGCTCATCAAAGCGCTCGGGGTAACGCGCAAACGCGAGTTCCCAGCGAACCAAAACGACAAGAGCCATAACGACCAGCGGCCATACAAACCACGCCGTGCTCAAGTCGAGCACCAAGAACAGCAGCGGCGTGACAGCCATGATGGCATCCCAGTTGAAAATGTGACACGTCGTGCAGCAACGATTCTTCATGAGCAGCAGCTGAATGGGGCACCACAGAACCACGCAGATCATGTCGAACAGGAAGTAGAAGAGCACCCAAATGATCAGAGTGGGCTCGTTGAACAAACCCGCATATACCAACACAGCCAAAACGGCCGCATTAAGCGCAACCCACGCAAGGGCTACGGGAATGACTTCCTTGAATCGATCGGCGCGAATCTGGTTTCGCGCCTCCTCGCTCGCAGTCAGCTGCTCTTCCTTGAACGGAATAATGCGCAGAAAATCGATGCTTCGAAGGAGCACTTTCAGCGAATCAACCGCGCCCGCACGGGTCTCCTCAAATGCAGTGCGCACTTGAGCGGGCAACTCTACGGGAATTCGCTCGACAGCAACACGGCCCTGCTCAATCGTGTCGCGCACATAGGCCATACTGCCCGCGCGACCTTCCTTGAACATACGAGCCGTCGGAACGTGGAACTCCCCATACTGCTTGAGGCTACCCATCGAGATCTTGGCGCTCGGGAAGAACTTCGTGAGAATATCCAGGAAGATGAACACGAAGACAACATCGATCAGATTCAATCCGCCACGAAAGCCGAAGCTTTCAGAAATGGTGATCTGATCAGGCGCGAGGACATAGCAGGCAACACCCGCCAAAAGAAGAATCGTGCGCAACACCATGCGCACGACATAACCCAAGAAAAGCCTCGTGGGCTTTCGGGAAGAAAAGCGGCCCCCGGTTGATCCGGAGGCCGTATGTTCAAAAGAGTTGGTGCTCACGGCCTAGAAGTTCTCAGCGCGAATCTCGAAGTACTCGCGGCCATGGGCGCACACGGGGCAAACCTCGGGAGCCTCGGTGCCAATGTGGAAGTGACCGCAGTTGTTGCACTTCCAAACATAGACCTCGTCACGCTTGAAGACCTCACCAGCGTTGATGCGCTCGATGAGCTTGCGATAACGAGCCTCATGCTCCTTCTCGACTGCGCCAACGCCGTCGAACAGCTCAGCGAGGTTCTCGAAGCCCTCCTCGCGAGCGGTCTTGGCGAACTCGGCGTACATCTCGGTCCACTCTTCGTTCTCACCAGCGGCAGCATCAGCCAGGTTCTCCAGCGTGCTGGGCACCTTGCCACCATGCAGAGCCTTGAACCAGAGCTTTGCATGCTCCTTCTCGTTCAGAGCAGTCTCCATGAAGATGTTCTGGATCTGCACATAGCCGTCCTTCTTGGCCTGGCTTGCATAGTACTGATACTTGGTGTGAGCCTGAGCCTCACCAGCGAATGCGTACCACAGGTTCTTCTCAGTCTGAGTTCCCTTGAGCTCCATCGAAGTCCTCCTCGAATCGGCGGTTGTTCTTACTCTTCGTAGTATAGAGCAATCGATTCACACTATGCCAAGGCAGGCCAAAGCTTCGGTTCGGGCACCATAAGATCGGCTCCGGAAACATCGACATCTGCCAAGGAAACATACTTGATGGCAGGGTCTTCGTACTCGTTGTAATAGTAGGTACGCGTATTGGCCGAATAGCCGCCGGTGTAAACCGTGCGCTCGAAGAAGCCATTGGCCATCTGCGCCGCGCCATCGATCATGGCAACACCGCAAAGCGTATGGAACATGCGGAGTACATTTTCGCCCTCGCTCTTCACGGTCGGATAATTCGTATTGAGATATGCAGCTCGCACGAAACGCGAAGGAGAATAGTAGTCGCCCGGAATCCCGCGCATGCCCGACCCAGATCCATAGGGCTCGAGGGTGGCCGTGCCCCATTCAACTGGCTTGGGGTAGCGGCTAGTCAGCGAGAGGTAATTTCGGATGTTCTCGGCATGCCAGTCGAAAGTCGGCTGATTTGCCAACACGTCGAAGTCGTTGCGATGCACGTGCATGCCATCGTGGGCATATTCGATCACGATGCTACGCTTTCCGTCGCACACGATCCAATGAAGAAGGGATACGGGATACTCCTCGCTTACCGGCTTCGCCACAATGGCAACCTGATCGAGGACACGCTCGAGCTCGTCGACCGACTCAAAGCAACTGACCACCCACAGAGGGAATTCGTAGGCTGCAACATTGATCTTTCCCGCAACGGGGCCTTCCTCGAACTGCGCATATCCAGGAAAGTTCAAACCCGCAATACCCAGGCCAGCCTCATTGGCGCAGTCGAAATAAAGCGGCGTATTGTCAACCGCAATGCCCATTCCCATGACGGCATGCTCGCAAGGCTCTCCCCCGTACATGACGGGCGAAGCACCGGAAGCCGCGCCAGACAAGTCGGACGCGACGCCAAACGTCGCATCTCCGCTGAGGCCGGAAGCCGCATTAAATGCCGCATCACCGCCGGAGCCGGTCGTGGCGCCAAACGCCGCATCGCCGTTGGGACCAAACGCCCACTTGCGCATGTAATCGCGCGGAGTCACCAGCACGTACTGACCATAACCGCAACTCCAGTCCAGATTCCTACCGAAGAACATGTTGCCTTCAACATCCGTGAAGCGAATTGCCGTACACACAGAAGCCTCCTAAGTTGTCATTCGTGGCGATGCCGCCGATTCAGCGAGATCAAAGCAACGTCGCTGCATTTGCGTCACCGACCCGACACACGCAAACCGGCCTCGCTTTATCAGCATCACTAAGTTGGCATCAGTGTATGAAGGGCACGCGCTCTACGGCCTTTCAGCAAGCGTTTGTGAGCAAGGCGTTTGCATTCCGAAACCATCACCCTTTAAAAGGGAAACACGCCTGTTCACCCCATGTTTTTGCCACCATTCGCAATTTGCAATTCGGCATATAAACAGTAGTGATACCCTGACCCGAAGCACTAATTCACATTCACGCTGCATGCTCAGAGGAGGCCCCTATGTTCGTTACTTGCCTGGATCTCGAAGGAGTCCTCGTTCCCGAAATCTGGATCGAGTTTGCGGAAGCCGCCGGCATCCCCGAGCTCAAGCGCACCACTCGCGATGAACCCGATTACGACAAGCTCATGAAGTACCGTATTGCCATTCTGGAAGAGCACGGTCTGGGCCTGCCGCAGATCCAGGAGGTCATCGCAACCCTCGAGCCCATGCCCGGCGCAAAGGAGTTCCTCGACGCTCTGCGCGACAAGGGTCAGGTCATCATCATTTCCGACACCTTCTCCCAGTTCGCCGCTCCGCTCATGAAGAAGCTCGGCTATCCCACCATCTTCTGCAACGAGCTGATCGTCGACGAGTCCGGCAAGATCGTTGACTACAAGATGCGCTGCGAACCCAGCAAGCTCACCACCGTCAAGGCTCTTCACTCCGCAGGCCTCGACACCGTTGCTGCTGGCGACAGCTACAACGACCTGGGCATGATTCGCGCATCGAAGGCCGGCTTCCTCTTCAAGTCGAACGACGCCATCAAGGCCGAGAATCCGGACATCCCCGCACTCGAGACCTACGACGAGCTTCTCGCCGCCTTCGCCGAGGCCACGGCATAAACCGACGAGCCACCACGCGGTCCCATCGAGGCTGCATCGCCTGCCCCGTCGAAGCTACATCGCTTGCCTCGCTTCTTGCAACTGACGCGACGACCGGCCGGCACGACAGCCAACAGCATTGGCGACTTAGCCAAAACAAAGGGCAGTGTCATGGAAGCTGGCGGATTTCGATTCGATTTAGCCAAAACAGGCGGTGCTGTCATGACAATGATGGCTGTTTTGGCTAAAAAGCTTCTCTCGGGGTCGCACTTCGCCTCATCAAAGCAACAAAAGCTAGCAAGTTCTGAAATATTTAGCCAAAAGGGGCGGTGCTGTCATGACAGCACCGCCCCTTTTGGCTAAATCGGAATCGGTTATTCATTTCTTCATGACTCTGCCACCAGTTTTGGCTAGAAATCGTGACACTGCCCCTTGTTTTGACTAGAAGACCTGGCCAGAGGTGGCCTCGAATACTCCAAGAGCGCTCGGACGCGATTCGAACACGAGCGAGCTAGCTAAGCCTCATCGCCATCAGCTGCAGTCGACGCCGCCGGGGAGACAGAAGCGCTAGGCTCAGTCGGAGCAGCAGGCGCATTCGGGCCAGAAGCAACGCCAGGTGCTGCCGGCACGCTTTCGGGGCGCTTCCAGAAATCCTCAAGCAAGCGACCAACCGTAGCCACAACAGGCACGCCAAGAAGAATGCCCGCAACATTGAAGAGCGCGCCGCCCACGAACACAGCAGCCAGAACCCAAATGGCAGAAACGCCAACAGCCGTGCCCACCGTACGCGGGTAAATGAGGTTGCCCTCAACCTGCTGGAGAATCAGCAGGAACACCGCGAAAATCAGAGCCTGCTGGAAGGAGATCGGCAGAATCATGAGCACGCCAATGATGCCGCCCACCCAAGCACCCACCAAAGGTACGAGGGAGAACAGGCCAACCACCACGCCAATGCTTCCCGCGTAAGGAATGCCCATAATGGTCATGCCCAAAGCGCACAGGGTACCCAGAATCATGGCCTCCACGCACTGGCCGGTGATGAAGCGGGAGAAGCAATCGTTAGCAACAGCGCACGCATGGCATGCTCGCGCATACCACTTATCAGAGAGCAGGGTGCGGCCAAGCGTATGAGCGCCCGCCATGACATGCTCTTTACGCAGCAGGAAGTACAGCGAGAAGATGAAGGCAAAGAAAGCATCAACCACGCTCGCCGTAAGCACACCGCCAAGACCAAGAGCCGAGGTCAAAATGCCGTCGATGCCGCCAATGCCCTCGATAGCCTTGGTAAGCAAGTCCTCCCACTTGGTGATCTCGGGATTGCCCAACATTGCGAGCGCGCTCTCGTCAATTCCCAAGTCGCGAATGAACTCGCTAACGACAGTGAAGGCTGCCGTAATACCATCGATCAGGGCCTTAAAGGAATCAGCAACCTGTCCCGACACCATAAAGCCCACGCCAACAAACACCAGAGCGACAATCGCAAACGAGAGGATCATGCAGACAACGCGGCGCGACTTCTCAACAAAGCGATTGGTGGAATCAGGGAAATACACCTTTTCCAGACGGAACATGATGAGGTTGACCAGGTATGCAACGACAGCACCAGCAAAGACGGGCATGAGCACACCGACCACCACAGACACAAGGTGGACCACGTCACTGAAGCGCACGATAAAAAGAATGGCCAGAGTCAGCAAGACAACCACATAAGCAATACGCTTGGCAGTCCAGCCGTCCTTCAGCAGAACTTCAACTTCTTCATCCCCATCGGCAGGGGTGTGTTTGATTTCAATGTCTCCCAAACGGGGGATCTTCATGAATGCCTCTTTCGCGGGTTTCGTGTAGTGCACCCATTCTACCGTCAAAGAATGTGACACCTAAGGGACGGAGGTTTATCTGTCACATTTCTTCAAAACAAAATGTCTCACTTTGGTGACGGATGGGCTCGTAGCTGCTGTCACATTTTCGCGAAAATGTGACAGCAGCTACGAGCCCATCCGTCACCCAACCCCGCCCCCAAGCGACATAAAAAGCGAGTGCCCCGCATATTGCGGGGCACTCGAACTCAGAAGCTAATTGCTAGAGGGATCGCATTAAGCCTCTGCGGGCTCGTCAAGCTCAGCAGACTTTGCAGCGAGCTCAGCCTTCTCCTTAGCAGAGAGGCAATCCTCGCCACGGGACTTGACGCAAGCAACAACGGAACCGGACAGAGCGAACAGCGCGATGGCGTTCGGGATAACCATCAGACCGTTGAAGGTGTCGGTGAGCTCCCAAACCACTGCGGAGGAGAGGATGGAGCCAGCGAAGGTGAAGCCAAGAGCGATCAGGAAGAAGACAATGAGGAACTTCTTGCCGAACAGGTAGATGAAGTTGATCTTTGCGAACATGTTCCAGGAAAGGATGGTGGAGAAGGCGAAGAATGCGAGGCAGATTGCCACGAAGATTGCGCCGCCACCCTCGCCAAGCAGGCTTGCGAATGCGACCTGAGCCATGTTGGTGTTAGCAAGACCTGCGGTTGCGCCGGTAGCGTCGAGAGCCAGCGGGCCGTCGCCGACATACAGAACGGAGATGACAACGAGAGCGGTCATGGTAACAACGACGAAGGTATCGATGAAGACGGCGACCATTGCCACAACACCCTGCTCGTGCGGGGTCTTAACGTTAGCGAGAGCATGTGCATGCGGGGTAGAACCCATACCAGCCTCGTTGGAGAACAGGCCGCGCTTTGCACCCTGGAGAAGAGCAGCGATGAGACCGTAGGTCACGCCGCCAACCTGAGCCTCGGGATTGAAGGCGCAGTAGAAGATGAGCTTAATAGCGGGGATGATGTCAGCAGCGTTAGCGATCAGGACGCAGAGGCCACCGATGAGGTAGAGAACAGCCATGATCGGAACGAGCTTCTCAACAACGGAAGCGAGACGCTGAACGTTGCCAATGTAGATGAAGGCAGCCAGGACGACGATGATGATACCGACGATCCAGGTGGGAACGCCAAATGCGGTGGACATGGCGGAAGCGATGGAGTTGGACTGAACCATGGAACCGAAGAAGCCGAGAGCCAGAACGGTTGCGATGGAGAAGAACACTGCGAGGCCAACGCCGAAGCTGCCCTTGAATGCATGCTTCATGTAGTAGACCGGGCCACCCTTGATGCTGCCGTCTTCAGCGACGGTGCGGGTCTTCTGAGCAAGAACAGCCTCAGCGTAGTTGGTAGCCATGCCGAAGAATGCGATGACCCACATCCAGAAGATAGCACCCGGGCCACCAACGAGGATAGCGCCGCAAGCACCGACGATGTTGCCGGTACCAACCTGAGCAGCAATAGCGGTTGCCACAGCCTGGAAGGAGGTCATGCCACTCTCCTGCTTGCCGCCACGCAGGCTGAAATTGCCAAAGAGGCGCTTGAAGCCCTCGGGAAGGCAGCGAATCTGCACAAAGCCCGTACGGATGGTAAAGAACAGGCCCATGCCGATGAGCAGGAAAATAAGAATGTAGTTCCACAGATAGCCGTTAACCCAGACGGCCGCGTTCAGGACGAAGTCCATAAAGAAAACCTCCCTCAGGTTTCTCTTGAAGAAAGCTCTGAAGAAGGCCGTAAACGAAAAACGAGCAGCGACGAATCGCCTATGTGTTTCCGCCTCTGTCCGTTTGCCTGAGAGATTCGGTTCGAGTCAAACTCGATGCCTTGCACCTTCGGCACCCATTTAAGGGATTCTCCAGAGTTTTCTCCACGTTCCGGTCTCGTTCGATTCCGGAAGCTTCAATGAAATAGGATGGGTGAATATTACACCGCAAGCACATATTGCAACTATTTTTTTGAATTTTTTTCGAAGACCCGATATTTTTGTCGGTAAAGCACCAAGCCGCTTCCGCCTACGTCCGAATTTGCACGAAAATCGTGCTTCTATCAGCCTATTTCGGCTCGGAAGAGCCGTCCCAAGGAAGGCGAATGCGCTGGATGAAACCGATGATCTGCCCGGAAATGATCACAGTGGCCAGCGAATAGAGAATGCGGGTTAGCGGAATATAGCTAAGAGACGCAGCTAAAATAATCAGGTCGGAAACCAAATAGACCCACTGGATGCCCACGCCCGTTGCATGAGAGATCCCCATAGCCAGCGCGTCGTCGCCCACCTGCGCACCACCAGCACGCACGCATATGCCAGCTCCAACGCCCACAAAGATGGCGCCGATCACGCATGCCGCAAGCGGCATATCGGCCATTTGGGGCCAAACGGGCCCGATCCACTCAAACAGCGCGTAGAAACCGGAATACGCAACCATCGCAATAATCGAATAGCCCATGAACTCGTGCCCGAGCAAACGCCAGCCCACCAAGTAGCACACCGCACTGGCAACAAAACTCGTGATAGCCGGCGATATCCCCCACCAATGGTCAAGCAACAGCGTTAGACCCAGGAGACCACCCTCAGTAATTCCCGAGAATGAATGCACATTGAACAGGCCGAACGCAGTAATGGCACACGAGAGCACCACCACTGCGCAATTCAGCGGTTTAAGCTTCGGAAGCTTCTGTGCAATTCGCCCATTCATAAAGGATTCGTTCACCTACGGAAAACTTGCTCTCTTGCGGAAGATTCTCGCCTACGGGAAGTCTTCGCTCTTGCGGAAGACTCTCGCCTGCAGAAAATTAGCCGCGCTTGGATCCCTGACGGCGAATGCCGCCCTTGCTTCCCGCGGCCTTATTAGGCGCGATCCCCTTGCCACCCTGAGAACCCATGCGCCCGCGCGCCATACCGGAAGAGCATGCAGATCCCTTCGCCCTCAACGCGCGAGCCCACTGCTCGCGTTCGGTTTCGTTCATGCCAGCCACGATGCCGCGCCTATTCTGCCAGCAGGGAGGTCAGCGGGCCGTTCGACAGCACGACCACCTCATGCGTAGCCCTCGAAATGCTGGTGTACAGACGGCGGCGCGCCACGTCTTCCCCAGCGGGGAACACGCGCTCGCTCGCATCGGGAATGATCACGCGGTCAAACTCCAGACCCTTCGCCAACTTGAGCGGAACAACCACCACACCGCTCTCGGGAAGCGACGAAGCGTCATCAAGCAGCACTGCGCCCGTATCGGCCAGCTGCGCGGCAATCTTCTTGGCGGCTTGGGTGTACGGGGCGACAATCGCAGTCAGACCAGCGGAAGCACCCTCGCCCGCGCCAGCACCGCGCTCGCCCATGCGGCCATATCCACCATGAGCGTCGGCGCCAGCTTCGGCATCGGCCTCACCAACCATGCGCGACACAGCCGCACGCAAGGCAACCTCATGCTGACGAGCGTCAGTAAACTCCAATACCTCAGGCGCTGCGCCCTCACGCTGAACTGAGGAGATGAGCATCTGCTCCTCGCCACCCGCCAAACGGGCAAACAGCGTCGTAATCTCGGGAGACGAGCGATAGCTGGTCATGAGCTGGCAAAGCTCGACAGAGCCATGCGAAGCCTCGAAGACATTCTTGATCTCGGCAAAAGAAGCCGTGCCCTCAGTGATGGACTGGTTCGGGTCGCCCAGCAGCAGGAAGTGAGCCTTCCTGAAAAAGCGAGCCATAATAGCCAGCTGAGCAGCCGTGTAATCCTGCACCTCGTCGATCATCACGTACTTTGCAGACCTGTCGCACAGACCCGTGAGCGCCATACGCAAGTACAGCCACTCAACCGACGTCATGCTGGGATTGCCCAGAAGGCGCCCGCCAATGCGGTCGACACGCAGCCACTCGTCCTCCTCGACCATGCGGAAGGAGTCGGCATAGCGCGTCTCCAGGAACTTCAGCGCCAGCGCACGCTCCTCGGCTTCCGTCTGCGGGTCGATAACCTCGCCGAACAGACGCAGCTGTTCCTCGATGGTCAGACCGAACATCTCCTCATAAGCACTCTCGGTGCTCGCCAGCTGCTTCAAACGCGAAGCCAACCTGCGCTCAAGCTCCTCGCGGATAAGCGTCACGCGGTGCGGTCCAGCGGGAATATTGCGGAACTTGTTGTCGATCTTGCGAATCTGCGAAGCCGGGATAAGCCTCTCGCCTGCGCATTCGATATCACGGAAATCATCAGAGTCGAACTCGAAGGAAGCGCACGCCTTGTCGATAGCAGCGAGCGACTCCATGGAAACACCAGCCTGACCAGGACCCATGCCCTGAGGAAGTAGACGGCGCATAAAGGCATCGTAAGTAAGAATCTCGGGATTACGCTCACCCATGTCAGGCAGAACACCATCGATATAGCGGCCGAACAGGGGGTTCGGCGTAATGAGATACACCTCGCGAGGATCAAGGGTGCCGCGCTGCTGGTAGAACAGGTAGGCGATACGCTGCATGAGCACGCTGGTCTTGCCGCTACCGGCAATACCGCTCACCAACAGAACCGGAACGTCCTCGTGACGCACCACGAGGTTCTGCTCACGCTGGATAGTGGCCGTAATGGCCTGCATCTGCGAAGTACGGCGGCGCGAAAGAGAGGCCAGCAGCAGCGAATCCTGAATAGCGACCGTCGTATCGAAATAACCGTTGAGGCGGTCTTCCTCGATATCAAACTGCCTGCGCAGCGTCAGCTCAGCCTTAATGACGCGACCATCGGCCTTATAAGAGGTCATGCCGTTGTCTTGGCTGTAATAGGTCTCGGCAATGGGAGAACGCCAGTCAACAACCATGCGACGGCACATCTCGTCAGACATACCGGCGTTGCCGATATAAAACTCACGCGGCGCCTCGTTCGGCTTAAAGCGCAGAGCCACCTTCGCAAAGTAAGGCTGACGAAGCAGCAGATGAATCTGTCCGAGCTTCTCGGTGTCAGCTTCCTGCATGATGTTGTAGTTGCTGATGATGCTGTTCATAGCCAGGAAGTCGGCGTACGTTTCCATAGCGTCGTCATCAGTGGAAAGGTCAATGGAGACCTCGCCGGCCATCGACTCCTTGTCGGCCGCAGCCTGAGCGCGGGTGCGCTCCATCTTGGCAACGAGGGCTTCTTCCAATTTGCGCAACTTGGCATGCGTTTCAACCAAATGATCGCGCTCGGCAACAAATATCGGATCGCTCTCTCGGCCCATATCATTGGCATCGGACTGGCCGATTACCTGCTCTTCTTCGCAGCACTGACGCTCTTCCACGTGCTCCATTAAACGTAGCTCCTTGGGTCATCCTGAAAAATGCGCCAATTATTGTAGCATCCCGCGGATGGCCCTGGGCCAAATGGAATTACGCGCGAATGCATTCGTCCAAGAAGTCGACAACTCCAGAATGCGTATGGTAGATGGCTCCGTGAATCTCGAGGCCGTCCTCGCTCACCAAATGATGCAGCTCATCATTGGCCGCAAGAGTCTCGATGGCTGCACGCACATTCAAAACGCTCGCAACATAGGGGTCTCGCTCATCGCCAATGCATTCAGCAATACGCGACGTAACAGCAGCAACCGGTCCGTGGGCCTCGCCCGCCATGGCCGACTCGATGGCACCACAATGCGTATGGCCCAGCACCAGCAGCAACTTTGAATGCAGATGTTCGCATGCGTACACGGCACTTGCCAGCTCGATATCGCCCACCACGTTGCCCGCAACGCGGATGACGAACAGCTCGCCCAAGCCCGCCATGAACAAATGCTCGGGCACCACGCGGGAGTCGGCACACGTAATAACGACGGCATACGGATGCTGCCCACCCTCGAACAGTTCGCGAATGCGACCCGACGAGATGTTGCGATCGTCCCTACGCGCCGTAAGGTAGTCCACATTTCCCTGCTTCAGGCGGGAAATAGCCGCACGCGCCGCGATCGTAATGTTCGTCGGCATCTCGTTGGGCTCGTCGTCGCCCAAGTCATCGTAGTAAACGATGACGTCAAGCGGTTCGATGAAGTCATCGGCGCGCTCAAGCAACGCGCAGGCAACGTCGAACCAATCAAGATCATGCTCTTCGCCGCGAGAAACCTCGCTGATAGTAGCCAGGCCCTCCACTTCCGCAACAGGGTCATCCAGGCTCTCATGCCTGAGGACGATACGCGTCGGATGGGTGATATCCGAAAGGCGGGCGATGAGTTCGCCGAGTCCACCGTCGAAAGATTCGAATTCAGCAGGGTTATCAAGCGCCAACTGAGAGGCGATATACGAGCACAGTTGCTCTTCGTCGGCGAAGGATTCTTCTCGAACCACGATCTCACGCATAGCGACCTCCATCTAGTTTTTATTCGAGACCCAGCTCACAGGCCGACTCGCTGTCCGGCGCGCAATCCTGTGCGCGACCCGGCGCGCAACTCGGCTCGCATTCCGGCGCACAGCTCGACTCGCGGTCTGACTCGCGATCCAACGCGCAAGCCTGTTCGCGACGAACGGGCGTGCCAAACAATTCGCAAAAGGCAGCGCCGCCGATAATACACACGGCACCCACGATCTGCAAAGGAAGCATACTCTCCCCCAGCAGCAACGCACTGAAGATTACGGCCGAAAGCGGCTCGGCGTAACCCACTACCGACACCGTCTGGGCGCGAAGCTGACCTATCGAGCTGAAATACCAGTAGCAGCCCAAACCCGTATTGAGCAAGCCCAGCACCAGCACATAGGGCCAAGCCTCCGAAGGAACCCGTATATCAAGCCCGCAAGTCGAGCCCACGAAAACGGTCACCACCACGAAGGCAACGACCAACTGGATCATCGAATTCTCAAAGCCGTCGGCATTGCCCGCCTTCTTGTTGAAGCAGATCATGACAGCATACGTAAGCGCCGCGCCTATTCCGCAGAGAATGCCCCACACATCGGCGCCATCCTGCAGAGCCAAGCCGTTCACCAAGACAAGACCCACGAATACAACGGCAAAGCCCAGAAGCTTCCGGATCGTCAAGCGCTCACCGAACACGAGCGGCGACGCAGCCAAAACCAAAACCGGACCACAGTAATAAAGCAAAGTGCCCAAGCCAACGCCGACACGCTGATACGCCTCGTACACAAACAGCCAGCCACCCGCCATAGCCACGCCCGACAGCACCAGGAAAACGAACTGGCGGCGATTCTGCCAACTAGTAAGACGTCGGCGGGTGATAAGGAAGATGCCCACCAGGAGAACAGAGCCCAGCAATGTGCGGAACCAGACGATTTCCTGACTGCTCAGCGCAATGTTCGCAGCAACGATGCCGTTCGTTCCGAACAGCAGCAACGAGGCGAGATATTTCAGGAAGGCTTTGCTCATGGCGCAAGTATCGCATATTGC
>JAFYTB010000054.1 GCA_017559045.1 Eggerthellaceae bacterium
AACCCTCGACCCGCTCTTTGTGTCGCTTCACCCGAACACGGCGGCGGTTGATGGTGCCATTGTGCCCTTGGGGTACAATGGCGATGTCTATTCGCTTTAACCTGCTAAAGAGGTTTGTATTATGCCTATTGTCGATTTCCTCCGTCGCAATGCTGCGGCATACGGTGACGAGGTTGCCCTTGTGGCGGTTAACCCCGGTGTTCAGGAGATGCGCCGTGTGACGTGGCGCGATTACGATCTCATCGAGCCCGCGGAGGCGAAGCCTTTCCGTCGCGAGATCACATGGAGCGTCTTCGACGAGAAGTCCAATCGCTTTGCCAATCTTCTTATGTCTCGCGGCATCAAGAAGGGCGACAAGGTTGCCATCCTTCTCATGAATTGCATCGACTGGCTGCCCATTTACTTTGGCGCGCTGAAGTGTGGCGCTATTGCCGTCCCGCTTAACTTCCGCTATTCCGCAGACGAGATCGTTTACTGCCTTGAGCTTGCTGAGGCGGATGCTCTCGTGTTCGGCACCCAGTTTGTCGGCCGTATGGAAGACGCGCTTCCCAGGATGCATCACGAGATCCCGATGTTCTACGTTGGCAATGACTGCCCGTTCTTTGCCGAAGACTACATCGAGCTCACGTCGAACTGCTCCGGCCGCGATCCGATGATTCCGCTGTTCGAGCGCGACGACGCTGCTATCTACTTCAGCAGCGGTACGACGGGTTTCCCCAAGGCTATTCTGCACAATCACGAAAGCCTTATGCATGCCGCCCTTACCGAGCAGGCGCATCACGGTCAGACTCATGACGATGTCTTCCTCTGCATTCCGCCGTTGTACCACACTGGTGCGAAGATGCATTGGTTCGGTAGCTTGGTGAGCGGTTCTAAGGCCGTCATCCTGCAGGGTGTTGAGCCGAAGACCATCTTCCGCGCTATTCACGATGATCGTTGCACCATCGTCTGGCTGCTTGTTCCGTGGGCTCAGGATATTCTCCTCGCTATTGAGCGCGGCGAGATTAATCTGGACGAGTACGAGCTGTCTCAGTGGCGTCTTATGCACATCGGTGCTCAGCCCGTTCCGAAGAGCCTTGTTACGAAGTGGAAGAGCGTATTCCCGCATCACGACTACGATACGAACTACGGTCTCTCCGAGTCTATCGGCCCTGGCTGCGTGCATCTGGGTATCGAGAACATTGAGCATGTGGGTGCTATCGGCGTAGCAGGTTATGGCTGGGAGATGAAGATCATCGATCCTTCCGGCAACGAGGTCGAGCCTGGCTCCGTTGGCGAGCTTTGCGTTAAGGGCCCTGGCCTTATGACGTGCTACTACAATAACCCCGAGGCTACTGCCGAGGTTCTGGTTGATGGTTGGCTCCTCACGGGTGACATGGCTCGTCAGGATGAGCACGGTATGTGCTGGCTCGTCGACCGTAAGAAGGACGTCGTTATTTCCGGTGGCGAGAACATTTATCCCGTTCAGATCGAGGACTTCCTTTCCTCGAATCCCGCTATCAAGGACGTTGCCGTCATCGGTCTGCCCGACGAGCGTCTTGGCGAGATTCCGGCGGCGATTATTGAACTCAAGCCCGACTTCAAGCATGTGACTGAGGCTGACATCAACGACTTCTGCCAGGCACTTCCGCGCTACAAGCGTCCGAAGAAGATCATCTTGGCCGATGTTCCGCGCAATCCTACCGGCAAGATCGAGAAGCCGAAGCTTCGTGAAATGTACGGAGCCGACAAGCTTGTCGACCAGCAGGTTCACTAATCAGGTCCGCCAGCCGCAAGGCTGGCGGATTTTCTTTTTTGTGAGCGTCATTTGCAGGGATAGCTCCCCGTGGAAAAGACGGGCGGCGCCAGGGGTAAGCATGGGCGGTTCGTGTGGATTTTTCTGTGCGTATATTGCACGGACCTGCATGTTTGACATGCTGTGGTAGACTTTTCGGCTGAATGTAATTTTTCCTAAAATCGAGGTAATCTGCATGTCGATCATGGATGTACTCCAGAGTCTCACCGGTCAGATGTCTGCCGATATGGCTATTGACCTTGGCACGGCTAATACGCTCGTTGCAGTAACGGGCGAGGGCATCGTTATCAACGAGCCTTCCGTTGTTGCTATCGAGAAGAGCACCAATCGTGTTCTTGCCGTTGGTCATGAGGCAAAGAATATGATCAACCACACGCCTGACGCTTTCTCGGCTGAGCATCCGCTTAAGGATGGCGTGATCTCTGATTACGACGTCACCGAGGCAATGCTTTCCGCGTTTATCAATAAGGCATCCGATCGCAAGTATCCTTGGCAGCCCAAGCCCCGCATCGTTATTTGCATTCCCTGCGGTGCAACGTCTGTTGAGAAGCGTGCTGTTTTCGAGGCTGCTATTCAGGCTGGCGCTCGTCAGGCTTACCTCATTGAAGAGCCCATGGCTGCTGCTATGGGTGCCGATCTGCCCGTGACCGAGCCCACCGGCTCCATGGTCGTTGACATCGGCGGCGGCACCACCGAGGTTGCCGTCATTTCCCTTGGCGGCATCGTCACCTCGTCCTCTCTGCGTTTGGCTGGCAATCGTCTCGATGAGGCTATCGCGCTTCATCTTCGCGACCTGCTTGGCATCAAGATTGGCGAGCGTACGGCTGAGGTTATCAAGATCAAGATCGGCTCCGTGCTTCCCTTCGAGGATGGCCGCGAGCGCGATATGGTTATTTCCGGCCAGGATCTTTATACCGACCAGCCTAAGGAGGTCACCATCCAGTCCGAGGATGTGCGTGCTGCACTTCAGCCGCCCATCGAGGAGATGGTGCTCCACATCAAGGAGACCTTCAAGAAGACCAACCCCGACTTGGCTTCCGACATCATCCAGAATGGCATCCTGCTTACGGGAGGTGGCGGACTTCTCTCTGGTCTCGACCGTTATCTGACCGACAAGCTTGAGATTCCCGTCTGGGTGAGCGAAACGGCTCTGACGAACGTGGTTTCCGGCTGCCTCAAGGTACTTGAGACCCCCACGGCCCTCCGACAGACTCTCATGCGCTCGAAGTAAGGCATCGCCTCATAGATGGCCCTCAATTTCAAAGACAATGAAAAGACGCCCACGGGACGGGCGCTTCTGATCGTATTGCTCGTGCTTTCGCTCGTGCTTGTTGCGACGTACTCCCGCGAGGATGAAACCGGCGTACTCCATAGCGTTCAGTCGGCTGTTCAGTCGATGGTAGCTCCGCTGAAGTTTGTCGGCGCCAGTGCTGGCGCGGCAGCTGAAGGGCTGGGCGATGCCGTCGAGGACTTCACGGCTACTGAGGAAACGCTGAATGCTCTGAAGGAGCAAAACGCCGCGCTTATTGAGCTTATTGCGCAGTCTGAAGAATATAGGCTGGAGGCGGAGCGCCTCCAAGCTCTGCTTGACTTGAAGGATGCTTACGACATTGATGGCGTAAGTGCGCGAGTGGTGGGGCGCAGCACCGATGCATGGAATCAGACGGTTACTATCGACGTCGGTTCTGAGGATGGCGTCGAAACCGGACTGACCGTCATGGGTGCATACGGTGTTATCGGCCAGGTTATCTCTACGGCTCCTTCTTCTGCTACGGTTCGCCTTATTACCGATCCCCAGTCGGGTGCTGCCGCCATGCTTCAGGCAACTCGCGCCGAGGGTGTCGTTCGCGGTTCCCTCAACGGTCTTCTCTATCTCGAAAACGTCGAGGCAGACGTTCAGGTCGCTGTGGGCGATATCGTCCTCACGTCGGGCCTTGGCGGAAGCTATACACGCGGTCTGCTTATCGGCCTTGTCGTGAGCGTTGATGGAAAACAGGGCGACTCCTCGAGGCGTATTGTCGTTTCTCCCAACGAAACGGTGTCCAACCTCGAAGAGGTGATTGTAGTGTTTAGCGCGAAGTCGAAGGGCGTTTCCTCTTTGGCTTCTCAGCTTGAGGGCGCTTCCAATAGCCAGGATTCGAGCACCCAGGAAGGAGGCGATGAGTAATGTCGGAACCTCGTGAGAGTCTGGCGACGCTTATCGGCGCCGTGGTGGCGCTTCTCCTGCAGGTGGTCGTTGCTCCCAATGTGTCTCTTTTCGGCGCTGTCCCTAATTTCATCTTGGCCTACTGCCTCGTTGTCGCAATCGTTCGTCCTCGAACTGCTGGTTTGGTCATGCCCTTCATTCTTGGCTTGATGTTCGATCTTATGGGCTCGAGCCCCGTTGGCGCTATGTCGTTCCTGCTTGTCCTTGCAACCTTTGCCGCTTCCCGTATTTTCGTCGTCGTTGATAACGGCACCTTGTTCATGCCCCTTGCCATGCTTGTGATCATGACGCTTGTCGTTGAGATGGCCTATGGCTTGTTCCTCTTATCCAGCGGGCTCGAGGTTTCCCTCATCGACGCATTCTTCTTCCGCGGCTTGCCCTGTGCGCTTTATGACGTGGTGCTTGGCTTGCTCATGTTCCCGATCATGATGCGTTTCGCCTCTGCTCCCCAAAGGCCTGATATGGGCTCCCTGATATAGGGGGTGACGGGCAGTGATTGAGGCTATTGTCATTGGACTGATCGCAGCTGTGGCGGTTATCGCCATCGGCGCGGTGGTTGTGACTATTTGGAATAATCGAAAATCGCAAACAGCTGGTCAGACGAAGAGCGTAAGGCAGCTCAGCACGTTTGGCGTTGGCAGCTCTCCGTTCGAGAGGCAATCTGCCGCGCTTTCCAACAAGAGCGGTGAGGTTCGCGTCGGCCAATCCGGCCACGGATCGGTTAAGAAGCCCTCTGACACCTTGCGCTCGCGTTTCGTTGCGCTCGGTGTGCTGGCTGGCGTGATCTTTGGCTCTCTGACGGTGAAGCTGTACAGTCTGCAGATTCTCTCTTCGAGTGAATACAGAAGCGACGCTGAGGACAACCTGTACTCCACGGTCAGAACGCCCGCGCCTCGCGGATATATTTGCGACGCTCAGGGTACCCCCATCGTCAAGAATCGCACGAGTCAGACCGTCTTGGCGGACCCCGATGTCGTTAATGATCGCGACGTCATGAGGCGCTTGTCGGTTGTTCTCGGCGTGCCTGCAGCTGTTGTGCGTCAGCGTATTCAGGACTCTTCGACTGGTGCCCAGAATAGGCGCGTGGTGATGAGCGATGCTCGACTGCGCGACGTTGCCTTTATTGCAGAACATGCAGATGCCTTCCCGGGTGTCAGCGTTGAATCGAGAAGCATTCGCGATTATCCGTATGGCGCTATGGCCGCTCATCTTCTGGGCTATACGGGTCTTCCTTCCGCCGAGCAGCTTGACGTTGAGTACGAGGGCCGCGAGATCTTCTCGAACGATACGGTTGGCAAGAGCGGTGTCGAGTCCATGTACGATGGCCTTCTCTCCGGCGACCATGGTCAGCGTCGCGTGACGGTTGATGTGCTCGGAAACGTTCTGAGTGTGGTCAGCGAAACGCAGCCGGTCAAGGGCTCTGACGTTCATCTGACCATCGATGCGCGTGTTCAGTATGTTGCCGACAAGGCGCTCGCTGATCTTATTGCTCCTGAGGGGGTTCTCGGTGAGGGTCAGGGCGTTGGTGGCGCCGTGTTTGTCATGGATGTAACGGATGGCTCCGTTGTTGCGCTTTCCAGCTACCCGACGTTCGAGCCAGAGCAGTTTACTGGCAGCATTCCCGTGGATACCTGGGATCTTTATACAGCCGAAATCGCTCATGCACCGCTTAACAATCGAGTCATCAACGGCCTGTTCGCTGCCGCTTCTACCTATAAGCCCTTTACGAGCATCGCTGCACTCGACTACGGCTTTGCCGACTATAAGAGCGAGTGGAACTGCAAGGGTTCGTGGGATGGCTTTAAGACCGGTGTTGCTCAGAAGTGCTGGGAGCATTCGGGTCATGGCAAGCTCAATCTGCATGAGGGCATCGTCAACTCGTGCGACGTTGTCTTCTACGAGATTGCAAAGTCCTTCTTCGATCATGGCCCCGACGGGTCGGGCGAGGTGAGCGAGACCGCCATCCAGGACGTTCTGGCCAAATACAATCTCGACAAGGCAACGGGTATTGACTTGGCGGGAGAATCGCACGGTCGTATCCCGACGCCCGAATGGAAGGCTGAGCACTGGCGTAACTATCCCGCTGAAGCGCAATGGCGCGGCGGTGACTACACCAACATGATCATCGGACAGGGCGACGTTTTGGTTACGCCCATCGAGATCGCCGTTGCGTATGGCGCTATTGCTACGGGCAAGATCGTGAAGCCTCATTTGCTCAAGGAGGTTCGCAATGCTGCGGGTGATGTGGTTGTCACCTTTGAGCCCGAGGTTATTGGCGAGCCCGATGTTAATCCTGAGTATTTGAGCTTCGTGCGCACCGCACTTCGCGGTGTTATCACTGACAATGAATCGACGGCCAAGAACTTCAAGAAATACGGACTCGAGGCGGCTGGCAAGTCTGGTACTGCCGAGCATGTTGACAAGGGCGACGACGCATGGTTCGTTGCATATGCGCCGTATGAGAATCCGAAGTACGTCGTCTCCGTTGTGATTGAGCAGGGCGGCGGCGGTTCCGCTGTTGCCGGTCCCATTGCCGCTAGGGTTCTTTCTGCGGCTTTGGATGCATATAACGGAACGAGCGAGATTTCGCCCATGCGTCTTGCTGGCTACAGCGGCAAGGCTGTTGAGTACAAGACTGAAGGATCTGCGAGAACAGACTAGGAGGTGGGGGATGCCTTTACCGCAAATCAGCTCAATCAGAACGCCTGATAGGTCTTTGCAGGGCGCTATGAACACGCGTCGTTCGGGAGGCCTCAGCCTGCCTATGCCGTTCTTCGCTATTGCCTTGCTGTTGGTGACCTACGGTCTTATCGTGTGCTGGTCGGCGACCTCGAACGATCCTGACTACAACTTTACGCGTCAGCTTGTCGGCGTAGGTTTGGGCGCAGTGTGCATGGTGTTCTTCTATCGATTCGATTATCGCCACTTTGCCAATATGACCACTATCTTACTGGTCATCAATGTGGCGCTCATCCTTTCGCCTCACCTGCCCATTATCGGCGTCGAGGCTAAGGGCGCGCAGTCGTGGATCAACATCGGTATGCAGGTTCAGCCCGGTGAGTTCGCGAAGGTCACCGTTGTTCTGTATGCGGCTAGCCTTCTTGCTCGCTATGGAGGAACGCTCGACGATGCGAGGGAGTATGCCAAGGTCGTTGGTCTGCTGCTGCTCCCGTTCCTTTGCATCATGACCCAGCCTGACTTGGGAACCGGCTTGGTGTACCTGTTCATTTCAGCAGTTGTGCTTGTCATGGGAGGCGCTAAACCGAAGTACCTGTTCATTACCTTGTTCTTGTGTGTGATGGCGGTCGTCGCCGTATTTGCCCTCGATGAGGTTATCAAGAACAGCACGGGTGAATACAAATTGCTGAAGCAGTATCAGCGCAATCGTCTGCTCGTGTTCCTTGATCCTGATGCCAATACCACGGCAGAGGGCTACAACCTTGCTCAGGCGAAAATCGCTATTGGTTCTGGTGGACTGTTCGGCAAGGGCCTTACGATGGGCACGCAGTCGTCGATGGGGTTTTTGCCTGAAGCTCCCACCGACTTCGTATTCTGCGTTTTGGCGGAAGAGCTTGGCTTCTTTGGCGCCATGCTCCTGATCGGTTTGTATATCGCACTGGTGGCCAGCAGCATACGCATTGCCCGCAATTGTGATGATCTGTTTGGAATGTTGATCGTCTGCGCGATCGTAGGTATGTGGCTATTCCAGATCCTTGAGAATATTGGCATGTGCTGCGGCCTTATGCCCATCACGGGCATTCCGTTGCCGTTTGTCAGCTATGGATCATCGTTCATGCTGGTCAATTTCTGCATGCTCGGTTTGATCGGATCGGTCTGGTCGCACGATAGCTCTCTGGGAAGAAAGGGCGGCTATGGCTCCTAGCATACCTATCGATATACCCGCAATCCTGAAAGAAGTCGCCGACATCGAGGGTGCGGTTAACACCCCTATTTCGGTGAGCCTTTACATTGATTCGACGGCGCTTGGTGAAGTCGCCGCGTTTGTGCGCACTGCTTTCTCGAGCGAGGGCGCAAACGTGCGTGTTTCGGTCCAGTACGTTGATGGTTCGCCTGTGATTGCCGATCCCACTAATGATATGGCAGTGATCGTTGCTGGCTTCGGCGACTGGATTGGTCGTGAGGCTGCGCGTCTCCGCGCGGCTGGTGTGCCCGTTATGGTGGTAAGTGCAACTCCTGACCTGACCGACGAAATGGCTCAGGCTTTCGGCAATGCTATTCCTGCGGGTGATTTGATTTCGCCCAAGGCTTCCTCTGGATCTGGTTTAGGTCGAGTCGTTTTCGAAAGCGTCTTGGAAGTTGCGGGTCTGAAGGTGCCTTCCGTTCCTACGCCCGAAAGCGTCGACGGCGTCTTTTCGTTTGATGCAGTCGCCAAGGAGGCC
Source organism: Eggerthellaceae bacterium (assembly GCA_017559045.1). GTDB lineage: Bacteria > Actinomycetota > Coriobacteriia > Coriobacteriales > Eggerthellaceae > RGIG3135. The sequence goes on from JAFYTB010000054.1 coordinate 8,402, forward strand.
CTTGCTATGCGTATGGGGCAGTGGGTCGTGGCTGCTTGCGCCGATAAGAAACTTGCCTTTGCATTAGCGTTCGGCTTTGTTCGTCGTCCGCTTGCCTCCGATCTTGTACGCGCGAACTCCATTCAAAATGCGGGCATCGGAGCTGTGGTGTTCATTCCCGGTGCCGATATGCCGCTTATGACTTTGAATCAGGCTCGTATGTTGCTGCAGATTGCTGCTGCATACGGAAAGCCCATGAGCATCGAGCGAGCCAAGGAGCTAGCTTTCGTAGTGGGTGGTGCATTTGCGTGTAGAAGCGCCGCCCGTCAAATTGCCGGCCTCGTGCCTGGTCTTGGGTGGGCTGCTAAGGCGGGCATCGCCTATGCTGGTACCGAAGCTATGGGCCATGCTGCCATCGAGTATTTCGAGGCAGGCGGTGATGCTGCCGGACTCGCGGGCATCATGAGTAAGACTATTGAATTTGCATCGCAGATTGCCCGTGGGCGATAGCGAGCATTTTGCTTAATTGCAGCAGGAGAGACGGGGAAACGGGAGGGCGAACGTGCTGAAAACCGACTTGTGGCCACAACTTGAGCCTCTGCTCGCGCGCATTGAAAGACCGGCGCGATATTTGAATAGAGAATGGGGATGCGTCTACAAGGAGGATGCGGACTTCTCGTTTTGCATGGTGTATCCGGATACGTATGAGCTTGGTCAGGCTAATCAGGCGATTCGTATCCTTGTGAACAGAGTGAACGCTGTGCCCGGAATGGTGGCAGAGCGTGCGTTCCTTCCTGCCGTCGACCTCATTTCGCTGATGCGTGAAGAGGGTTTGCCGCTGTTCTCCATCGAGAGCTGTGCGCCGCTTTCCGAGTTCGATGCAATTGGCATTACGCTGCCGCATGAGCTGGCTGCAACCAATGTGCTCGAGGTGCTTGATCTTGCGGGCATTCCTCTTCGTACTGTTGATCGTGGTGAAGATTGCCCCATCATCCTTGCGGGTGGTCCGTGTGCGTTCAATCCTGAGCCGTACGCTCCCTTCTTTGATGCCGTGACCATCGGCGAAGGCGAAGAGGCGCTTCCTGAGGCGCTTGAGCTGATTGCCCGCATGAGGGCGGAGGGTGCTTTGCGAAAGGACATTCTTCGCGCTCTTGCCGATGTCTCCGGCACCTATGTTCCTTCGCTTTATCGCTGGCGTACCGAAGAGGAAGCCCAGGCTGCTGGTTCGTGGGCCGAGCCCGTGGTTGAGGGCGTTCCCGAGCTTGTGGTCAAGCGAGTCTTCGAGGGCTTTGCCGAGAGCAACGCATGGGAGCCGTCCATCGTTCCCTATACGGAGGTTGTGCACGATCGTCTGAACGTCGAGATTTTGCGCGGCTGCGCACGTGGCTGCCGTTTCTGCCAGGCTGGCATGATGTATCGACCCGTTCGTGAGCGTAGCGCCGAGAACGTGGTGAATGCTGTATTGCGCGGACTGAGCGAAACGGGCTACGACGAGACGAGCCTCACTTCGCTTTCGTCCACCGATCATTCTCAGATTTCGCAGATTCTTACCAACCTCAATTCGGCATGCGCGGGAAAGGGCATTCGCGTTTCCATTCCGTCTCAGCGACTTGACTCCTTTGGCGTCGAGATGGCTGGTTTGGTTGCTGGTCAGAAGAAGGGCGGCCTCACCTTTGCTCCTGAGGCTGGAACGCAGCGACTGCGCGATGTCATTAACAAGAACGTCACCGAAGACGATCTGTTTAGCGCTATTGACGCTGCTTTCTCTGCGGGTTGGCGCCGCTGCAAGCTGTACTTCATGATTGGCTTGCCCACTGAGACTGATGACGACATCAAGGGAATCGCCTCTCTTGCTCAGCGTGCCTACGAGCGTGCAAAGGCTAACGTCCCCGATGATCAGCGTGGCAGCATTCAGATGAGTATCTCTTGTTCGGTGTTCGTTCCGAAGTCGCAGACTCCGTTCCAGTGGGATGGTCAGATTTCTCCCGAAGAAACCATGCGTCGCGTCCGTCTGCTGCGCAACAGCGTGAAGTATCGCGCTATCAGCGTGAACTACCACGATCCCAAGACGAGCTTCGTCGAGGCCGTTATGAGCCGCGGTGGTCGTGAGGTTGCTGACTGGGTCGAGTCCGCTTGGCGTCGAGGCGCTCGCTTCGATGCATGGACGGAGCTCTTCAACCAGCAGGCTTGGCTCGATGCTGCTGAGGAGCTTGGGCTTGTTCCTGAGAAGGTTGCTCAGGCTGTGTACGACACGTCATACGTGCTGCCTTGGTCTCATATTTCGGCTGGCGTTTCCACGCGCTATCTTGCGCTCGAGCGTCGTCGCGCCGGCGAAGGCGTTATCACGGGTGATTGTACGTTTGGAAAGTGCACGGGCTGCGGTGTCTGCCAGGCTGTGGGCGTCGATAATCAGCTCATGGAATCTCGTGCGAAGGAGGAGGTGCGATAATGGCTGATCCCCGTTTGTTCCGCCTTAGGGTGGTTTTCGTGAAGCAGGGTCGTTTGGCCATGCTCTCTCATCTCGAGCTCTGTCGCGCGCTGGAGCGCGCTGTGCGACGTGCAGGATTGCCGTATGCGGTTAGCCAGGGCTTTTCTCCGCACATGCGCATTGCCTTCGGCGCCGCTCTGCCTGTCGGCGTTGGTGGAACGCATGAATTCTTCGACCTCTTCCTCGAGAACTACGTTGCACCCGACAAGTGCTTTGATGCTCTTAAGGCGGCGAGCGCTCCCGATCTTATGGTCCAGAGCTGTTCGTACGTCGGCCATTCGGCGCCTGCTGCATCGGTAGCGTTTCCTGTGTGCACTTACCGCGTCGAGCTTTCTGCTGTTCCTTCTTGTTTCGTGACGCCTGAAGAAGTTACGGTGACGCGTAAGAAGAAGGAAAAGATTCTTTCGGTTGCAGAGTTCCTGGTTGAGCCGGTTCGCTTTGATGAAGAGACTCCCAGTGTTGCCTTCTTTGCGCTTGAGGCAAAACCGGAGGGTAGCTTGAGACCCGATGTGTTCATCAAGTCCTGCATTGAGGCAACGGTTGCCTCGGAGGGTGCTCCCGCTGATCTTCATGTGCTTACTCTTACGCGCATTGGACAGAGGTCTCTTTCGGGGGAGGAACTTGCTTAAAAAATTGCAAGATTTTCTTCAAAAAGGTTCTTGCAAGAAATTTGACTAGTGTGTATACTAGACAAGCTGCAAAACACGGGGTGTTAGCTCAGTTGGTTAGAGCGCCGGCCTGTCACGTCGGAGGTCGCGAGTTCGAGTCTCGTACATCCCGCCATTTTGAATTTCGAGGTCAGCCCAAGCGGCTGGCCTTTTTTATTTCCTCGGGGGTAGGGGAGTCGCTGCTTTCCTCGCGATTTGCTGGGTGGTTGTTGCGTATCTTTGGGAGTATCATTGGGTCGTCGTATGGATGCGGCTCAGAGAATTCGGCCGCCTGTCTTGAGGAGAACGCCCATGGCTGTTATGTCGAAGGAAGTTCAGGATCTGCTCACCAACGTTAAGGGCATCGCTTTTGCTACGGCTAATGCCGACGGCCAGCCCAACTGCTGTGTTGTTGGCATGAAGAAGGTCGTCGATGCCGAGACCGTCTATCTGTCCGATCAGTTCTTCAACAAGACGCTTGCCAATGTGAAGGAGAACCAGAAGGTTTCCCTTATGTTCTGGGAGGGTCATGACGCTTTCCAGATCTACGGCACTGCCCGCTATGTCAACGAGGGGGAAGAGTTCGCCTCTCAGAAGGAATGGGTTGACGCCCTGTTTGCTCAGATGGGTATGCCCATTAAGGCAAAGGGCGGTATCTACGTTCATGTCGATGCTGTCTACAACACCGCCGCCGGTCCGAACGCCGGTGCCCAGATCGCATAAAGTCTGGTCTGATATTTGCTTATTGAAGGGTCGTCTTAGGGCGGCCCTTTTCTCTGTCTTGCTATTTGTCCTTAATGCAGGGATTCTTTTCTGGTAATTGGGCATTTGCGAGCGGTATAATCAACAATTCGTGTGTGAACTAAGATGAGATTGAGGATCGGGTAGTTGAACGCCTCTGAAATTGAGCTTGAAAAGCTCCGCTCGCATATTCAGCCTGATGAGGATGGTAAGGTCCATCTGGCTGTATTTGATTTTGACGGAACCTGCATTCGTGGCAATTCGCCTGTGGTGCTCGTTCGCTACCTTGCATTCCGCGGCCTGATTGCGCTTGGTCCTGTTCTGCGCTTAATCGGATGGGCTGCTCGCTACAAGTTCCATCTTTCCCAGGAAGAGGCCTTTGCTCGTCAGCAGGTATTCACCGCATTTCGTGGAAAGCCGAAGGATGAGGTCGACCAGTTCCTTCGTAAGTTCTGCGAGGAGCGTATTCTCCCGCGTTTTCGTCCCGAGGCTCATGAGGCTATGCTTGCTCATATTGAGGCGGGCCATGCTGTCATGTGCGTTTCAGCAACGTTTGAACCCATCATGAAGCGTGTGATGGAGAGCCAGCCTATCCAGTATCAGGTTTCCACGCGTATGCAGGTCGATAACGATGGCCGTTATACCAATCAGGTTGAGGGACTGCCGGTCGAGGGCGCTGAGAAGGTCAACGCGCTCAAGCGCTTGGCTGACGATGCGTTTGGCGAGGGCAATTGGGTTTTTGATTGGGCCTATGCAGATCATTATTCCGATTACGAGCTGCTTTCCAAGGCGAACAATCCGTACGCCGTATGCCCCAAGCCGACTCTTGCCCGTATGGCGAAAGAAGAGGGCTGGCCTATTCTCGAGTGGCGCGAGCCCTAAGAATTGCTTCGCATCTGTATAGCGCGATCACGCTATTTAATGTTTCCTAAGCGATAACATTTTTGTCGGGAAGATGTGTTTGACTCGTTCGAAGCATCTTTCGTGGGCTAAAATAAATTCAATACACAGGAGCGGACTGACTGTCTGCGAGGCACCTTGCGTGCCTGTTTTCAATTAGGGGAGGTGTCGCCATGTTGGATAGCTTCGATCCCAGCACTCCGAGCCATAACGACAATAGAGAGAATTCCACGGCTGATTACCTGCAGCGCGCCGTTGCCGCAAGCGCTGCGGGCGATGCGGTTCTTAGCATGCATTTGTACCTTGCAGCCTTCGAAGAGGCTGCAGCTTGCTCCGATATTCCTTCGGAAGATGCGATGCGCGGTCTTAAGCAGGCTTGGGCTCTTGCCTGCCAGCATAAGGAAAGAGCTCTTGCGGAATACATCTTCGAAAAGATGGAGCCCATGCTTTCCCAGGCTGAGCTTGATGCGTGTGTTTCTCAGCTTCAGGGCTTGGCGCTTGATCGTTTGGAGCAGTTCGGTGTTTCCCGTCAGGACATTGAGGATATGACCGAGATGATCTCTCGCGACCTCATGGCCATGGGCGTCGATGCTGATGTAAGCGTGGGTGTTCAGGCCTTGCCTCTTCCGGCTTTCATCAAGCAGCCTGAGGCATCTTGTTGTAGCGACTGCGGTGGCGATAACGGTTCGTGCGATACTCCCGCTCAGGCTGCTCCCATTCCGGAGACAGCGGATCAGTTCCTTGCTAAAGCGGCTGAGGAGCTTGCTGCGAAGTTCGCTGATACCCAGGCACCTAAACTCGATTACAGCACGCTTGCCGGTTACGATTCGGTTATCGCCGTCATGCGCGACTATGGCATTGGCCTTGAGGATGATCCCGACTTCCAGAAGCTGGTGAGCCTGCTCAACACCCGTCATGGCGTTGACGGCATGCCTCCTATTGACTCGCTTCTGTTCCGATCTCCTGCGCGTGAGGATGCTAATCGTTTCGTTGCTGCTACGGTAGGCGAGCTCAATCGTCCGGCTATGCGCATGCATATGGAAGAGAATCTTCAGGGTCTTCCCATGCTGTGCGTGACCACGCAGTCGGACACTATGCCTAAGAGCCGAAATCTGCGCGACGCGTTTGCTGATGGCGGCGTTCTGGTTTTGGAGAACATCGATACGTGGACCGCTCCGTTTGCCGACGTTCCTGAAGAGCAGGGTAAGGGCGGTCTTCTGGCTGCGCAGATTAGCCGTGGTGCACGTGAGGCTATCAATCTTATTCGTGCTGCGGTTGATAACATCGACGTTATCGTTATTGCAACTGCTGCTACCGGTGCGCCCATCGACGATTATTTTCTTGACCTGCTCGAGCCTCTTTCGCTCATCGATATTGACTATCCCACGCCGGAAGAGCGCTATGACATTTGGATGGATATCGCCCGCGAGCATCCTTCCATTCGCAGCGTGAACCGCGCTGACTTGGTTCGACTTTCCGCCAATATGCCTCGCTACGACATCTACATGGCTACGCGCGAGGCGATCGAGGAGGCTTACAAGATCGGTCTGGTGACGCGCCATTACAAGCCCGTTACCCGCGACAACATCTTCGATAAGCTTGCCGCCTATCAGCCGCTCGAGTCGTCGGAATATCGTGAACTTGAGGAGTCGGTGATTCGTGACTTCCGTCGCGAGCTCGCCGATCTCGATGACCTTCTGCGCAATAACGGCGCTTAAGCCAACCTGCTCTACGCTCTCGGAAAGGAAACGCTTTGGATATCACGCGTCGCAGCGATTACGCATGCCGCATCCTTCGCGCTCTGTGCACTCATGAAGGCGAGTTTCGCTCTGTTGCCGAAATCGCCCAGGAAGAAGACATTCCGTACTCCTTCGCTCGAAGCATTCAGCATGACTTGGTGAAGGCCGGTCTTCTGCGCACCGAGCGAGGTGTGCATGGTGGTGTGACCATGGCTGTCAATTGCGCCGATGTCACGCTTCTTGATGTCATGAAGGTGGTTCAGGGTAAGGTTGGCATTGCCCCTTGTTCTCAGGACCCCCAGTATTGTCAGAAGTCTGCGGGTTGCGTCTACCACAGCGTGTGGTGTCAGGCTGACGCCATACTTGCAAACTACTTTGCCTCCATTACGCTTGCTGATCTGTTCCGTTCTATGAATGGCGGGGTGGAGTGTCCTCAGCTTACGGCTCGTGAGGCGGGGGAGGCTTGTGGCGAAGAAGCCTGATTGCTGGCCTGAAGACGTTGTTGACCGCGAGTCGTTCATCCAGCTTGTTTGGGAGCACGGCGATGCTCTCTATCGAGATCTCCCGTGGAGGGGGATTGACGATCCTTATGCTGTCCTTGTTTCCGAGATCATGTTGCAGCAGACGCAGGTGGCGCGTGTAGAGCGATTTTGGACCCGATTCCTGTCATCGTTTCCCACGATCGATGCGCTTGCTTCCGCTTCGACTTCCGATGTGCTTGAGCATTGGCAGGGCCTCGGCTACAACCGTCGTGCCCTCGCTTTGAAACGAGCGGCTGACATCTGCTCTTCGGAGTGCGCGGGCCAGCTTCCGTCGGATTACGATGGCCTGATCGCACTACCTGGTGTTGGACCTGCGACCGCTGCCGGCGTTATGGCATTTGCCTACAGAAAGCCTGCCGTTTACATCGAGACCAATGTTCGCTCGGTGTTCATTCACCACCTGTTTCCTGGTGAAGACAAGGTCTCCGACAAGATACTTGCTCCTTGTGTTGAAGCCTGCTGTCCTCCTGAGGGTGAGGTGCTTGGTCGCGATGTTCGGGCGTGGTATTATGCCTTGCTTGACTACGGCTCGCATTTGAAGTCGACGGGGGAGAATCCTTCGCGAAAGAGCGCTCACTATGCGCGTCAGTCCACGTTTGAGGGGTCGAGACGCCAGAAGCGTGCGTGGATTGTTCGACGTGTTTTGGCTGATCCTGATGGGGTCGAACGTAAGGTGGTTATGGCTGAGCTTTCAGCCTATGAGCTTTCGTGCGGCAGGGATGCGGTCGATGATGCGCTGTTTGCATCTATCGTCAAAGACCTGATCAACGAGGGGTTTTTTAGAAATGTGGGAAGCTTGTTGCTTCCTTAACTATGGTTAATGAGGGGTATATCGTGGGTATTGTCGAGACTTTTCTGATTGGCGTGGGCCTTTCCATGGATGCGTTTGCCGTTGCTGTATGCAAGGGCTTGGGCATGCGTAAAATCAATTGGAAGCACACCTTCGTCATCGCATTGTTCTTTGGCGGTTTCCAGGCCATCATGCCCCTTATTGGCTGGGCTTTGGGCACGCAGTTTGCGGGCTTTATTACGCCCATTGATCATTGGATTGCCTTCGCATTGCTGCTCTTCATTGGCGGCAAGATGCTTCTTGATGTGGTCAAGGGCGAGGATGACGACGACGCATGTGCATGCTGCGATGCTGATCCTCGACTTGATTTGAAGGAGCTTACCATGATGGCCATCGCAACGAGCATCGATGCGCTTGCCGTCGGCATCACCTTCGCTTTCCTTGGCGTCAACATCTGGCTTGCCATCGCCATCATCGGTGTCACCACGTTCGCGCTCTCGTTCGTCGGCGTTGCCATTGGCAATCAGTTCGGTTCGCGTTTCGAGAAGCCCGCTACCGTTGCCGGTGGCGTCATCCTCATTCTTATTGGCGTGAAGATCCTTGTCGAGGGTCTGCTGGGCTAACCCGAAAATTACCTGGAAAATCGAATCTGTTTTCATCGCCATCAGTGTGGCCTGGATAGGTGTACGCTGATGGCTTTCGCTGTGTCTACACCTGTCGTTTTGCGGGCCTTTTCACGTCTTTTCGCCAGGTCTCTTTTCGTGGAAAAGCCCTGATAGAGTAGCGAATTTGTTACGCATAATAATGGTCGTAACATTTTCGTTCCGTTTACGTTATTTGAAGAACGCTCCTGTCATTCTTGCTTCGCAAAAGTGTTGCAATCGGCGAAAATGGCGGCAGTTGTAAATACGACGACACCCGAGGAGGTGTACACATGGAAAATCAGGCCACGCTTTCAGAGTTTGGCAGCATGATGGAAGCTCGCGGCGTTTCTCGTCGTGATTTCATGAAGCTCGCTGGCGCTGTTACTGCTGCCGCAGGTCTCTCCTGCGCTGCTATGCCGCGCGTCGCGAACGCTCTTGAGGAGTCCGTCATCGGCGCAACGAAGGGCAAGCTCTATCCGGTTATCTGGATCGAGGGCGCTTCCTGCACTGGCTGCACGGAGTCTTTTGCACAGATCGAGTCTCCCGATGCCGCTACCGTCGTGCTCGACATGATCTCTCTGAACTACTCTGAGACGCTTTCCGCAGCTGCGGGTTGGTCCGTCGAGGAGGCCAAGGCCCAGACCGTTGAGGCTGGCAACTATGTTCTCGTGTATGAGGGTGCTATTCCCAGGGCCTTCGGCGGCAACGCTCTTCGCGTTGCTGGCGAGACCGGCATCGAGGCATTCCTGCATGCAGCTGAGCACGCAAATGCTGTTGTCGCACTCGGTTCTTGCGCCGTTAATGGCGGTTGGTGCGCAGCTTACCCGAATGCTTCCCAGGCAACTGGTTGCCAGGACATTCTGAACGAGCATGGCATCGACGTTCCCGTTATCAACGTTCCCGGCTGCCCGGCTAACCCCGAGTGGCTTATGGCCGTCCTGGTCGACGTCGTTCTCATGAAGGATCCGGGTCTGCTCAAGCTTGACCGTCACGGCAAGCCCGAGGGCATTTTCGGCCAGACCATCCATGATAACTGCGAGCGTCGCGGTCACTTTGAGAACGGCGAGTTCGTCTATGAGTTCGGCTCTGAGGAAGAGGCACTGGGCTACTGCCTGTACCCGCTGGGTTGCCGCGGTCCCCAGACCTACTCCAACTGCAGCGTCACCCTGTGGAATAACCGCCGCAGCTGGTGCGTCCAGGCTGGTTCTCCCTGCCTTGGCTGCTGCGAGGCTAACCCGAACAACCCGGATCAGAACTGGGTCCAGGTCAACACTCCGTTCTACATGCGTCATCGCGAACTGCGCATTGGTGGCCTCACCATTCAGCCCACCACCGTCGCTGTCAGCGTCATCGGCCTCGCGGCTGCTGCTTTCGTGGTTCATGGCTTCGGCATGAAGAAGACCGGCCGTATGGACGGCGGCGCACCGTTCGAGAAGATCCGTAAGTGGGACAAGGCACATCCCGAGCAGTCCATCGGCAAGTACGCCGATCCGGTCGAGGGTGGCCCGCTTCTGAAGAACGACGCCAAGGAAGAAAAGTAGGAGGTGACCCTGAATGACTCGTTCTGTTATTGACCCGATTACTCGTATTGAGGGCCATCTGCGCGTTGAGATGGAGGTCACCAACGGCACCGTCACCGACGCATGGGTGTCTGGCGGCTGCTTCCGTGGCATGGAGCTCGTCGTGCAGGATCGCACGCCCGAGGATGCTGCGCAGATCGTGCAGCGTATCTGCGGCGTTTGCCCCGTCTCTCACGCACATGCTTCCGCAATCGCTGCCGAGAAGGCCTACGGCATTACCATTCCGAACAATGCCCGTATCATCCGTAACCTCATCGAGGGTGCGCAGTTCCTTCACAGCCACATTCTGTGGTTCTACAACCTGGCTGCTCTCGACTACGTTAACCCGCTGAACGCTCTTAATGCTAATGCGGCTGACGCTATCGATCTCGCACAGGCTGCTGGTACGTCCATGAACAGCGACCTGGTCGCTCTGCAGAAGAAGCTTGCTGCGTTCGCTCAGAACGGCCAGCTCTCCATCTTCTCTGGCAACTGGTTCGATTCCGAGGATGGCACCGGCTACAAGCTTCCGCCCGAGCTCGACCTCATCTGCACCGCTCACTATCTTGAGGCTCTCAAGATGCAGGCTCGTGCTTCCGAGATCTCCGCTCTCCTGGGTGGCAAGATGCCGCACGTCATGACCATCATCCCGGGTGGCACCGCATTTGTTCCTACCGAGCAGAAGCTTGACGACCTCAAGACCATGGTTGATGAGATCTACAACTGGGTCTCCACCACCATGATCCAGGACACCCTGGCTATCGCTCCGTACTATGCTGACGCATTCAACTGGGGCAAGGGCTGCGGCCGCTACATCGCTTGGGGCGTTTTCGAGCGTCCGAGCATGCAGTACGCCGACCGTTACCTGCCCATGGGCGTTCTCGACGAGAAGTTCAACCTCTCCGACGTCGACGAGTCCCTCATTGAGGAGTACGTTGGTCGTTCTTGGTACAAGGGTTCTGAGACCTATCAGTCCCCGTACTTCGTCACCGAGGCTGAGTTCACCGAGTACAACGTTGAGGATCGCTACAGCTGGGTTAAGGCCCCCACTTACAATGGCAAGACCATGGAGGCTGGCCCGCTCGCTCGCGTCTTCGCAGCTTACAAGCGCGGCGTGCCGTTCTTCAAGCAGAACGTCGACGCTCTGCTCGAGCTCCTCGGCGCACCGGGCAACTTCGCTGTCCTGCAGTCCACGCTCGGCCGTACTGCCGTCCGCCAGTTCGAGACGCTGTACATCGCCGGCCTCATGCAGGAGTGGGTTGCTGAGCTTATGGAGGCTCTCAAGTCTGGCGACAGCACCTACTTCGCTCAGCCGCTGACCACCACCGGTGCAGGCACCGGCTTCTGGGAGGCTCCGCGTGGCGCTCTCTATCATTCCGAGGCTGTCACCAACGGCAAGATCGATGGTTATCAGATCATCATCCCGTCTACTTGGAACCTTGCTCCGATCAACGGCAATGGCGACCATGGTCCGCTGGAGCAGGCTCTCATCGGTATTCCGGTTGGCGATATCGAGAAGCCGATCAACGCTCTGCGTACGGTCCACTCCTTCGACCCGTGCACCGCTTGCGCCGTGCATGTGACCGAGCCTGCCACCGGCAAGCACTTCGAGACCGTCACCAGCCCGTGGGGGGTGAAGTAAATGGCACATCTCGCGCATTATAGAGAGGCTCATCCGCTGCCGTTCGTTATCCTGCACTGGATCAACGTCATCTGCATGTTTGCCCTTATCATCACCGGTTTCTACATTCACTTCCCCTTCGCACCTGCTCTCATGGGCTTTGCTCGTGGCGTGCATGTCTTCTGCGGTATCCTGATCACCCTGGTCTGGGTCCTTCGTGTCATCCTTGCCTTCTTCGTTAAGACGGCTCCCACCGGTGGCACCCGTAAGGTCGTTCCGGACTGGCGCACCTGGGCTCCCCAGAAGGACAACCGTCATCAGGCTCTCGAGTGGATCAAGTACTACCTGTTCCTGAAGAAGGACCATCCGCTGGGCGCAAAGCTGGGCGTTCCGCAGAAGATCAGCTACCTGATGATCCCGATCATCATCCTGATCATGTGCTACACCGGCCTTTGCATCTGGGGTCCCACTTTCAACTGGGGCATCTGCCAGGCCGGTCTTGACCTGGTCGGTGGTGCAATGCATATGCGCATCATCCACTACTTCCTGATGTACTTCTTCATCTTCTTCATGATGATTCACATCTACCTGGCTAACGTCGAGGGCACCGAGCCCACGAAGCTCATGTTCTTCCATCAGGAGCATGGCGGCCTGACCTACGATCCCGACACCCACAACATTGACGGTGAGGATTACTCGGTTGGTGGCCACCACTAAGCCATTCGCTTACCGCGAAAAGTAGTGACTAAATGAGTTCGGCGACCTTCGGGTCGCCGAACTTGTTATATGGTGGCTGCCTACATTGGATGCGAAAGGAAACGTATGGCGTTAACCGACAAGCAGATCAAGCAGGAGGAGGAATTCCTCAAGGGTGTCCCTCGCTTCAATTTGGCTGCATTTCTTCTTCCGCCTCTTTGGGGTCCCGTGTATGGCTTCTGGATCACCATTCTTTATTACCCGGCATGGATCTTTATGGACAATCTTCTGTATGGCGTCTACGTGGATCCGTCGCCTCTGACGATCATCTTCGCACTTGTCGTATGTGCGACATATGTGGGTTTCAGTGTGGCGTTTTCGCTGGTTTCTCAGCCCTTGGCGTATCATCGCGCTCATGCAAAGGGCGTTTCAAAGGAGAAGTACCTCAAGCAGCAGCGTATTTGGGCAATTGCTGCTGTGATAATCACGGTGATCATGCTCGCGCTTTCAACCTATTACAACTTGGCTGTCCGCATCGAGCTTTAACGAGCTAGTTGCCGTGAAGCTGGCTTTTACCTTGAGTGCTGCGGAAGGGAGAATGATGACGGACAACAAGAAGGCGGCGGTGTTCTTTGTGGGCAATCGCCTTATGCTCGATGAGGGCATTGGCCCTGCTGTCTACGATGAGATTACCGAGAACTATATCGTTCCCGAAAACGTTTTGCTGTTTGACGTTGGCTGTATGAGCCTCGATATGCTTCCGTATGTCGAATCGTGCGATTTTATTCTTACGGTTGATGCTGTTAATGGAACGGGCGATCCTGCCGGTACGGTCTATCGATTCCCGCCCGACGCTATGGCTCGCCACAGTGGTGCGATGGCGTCGCTTCATGATTTGAAGCTGGTTGATTTGTTTGACGCCGCGACGCTTGTCGGCTATGAAGCCGAAGGCTTCTGCGTTGGCATGCAGGTTGAGAACATGTATCCAGAGGAATACGTTCTGGACCTTACGCCTCCGGTGCGTAAGGCTCTGCCGCTGTTGGTTGAAACCACGGTTGCTGAGCTTGCTCGACGTGGATTTGTGCTTGAGAAGAAATAAAGAAAAAGCTTCGTCCTCGACAGGCTATCGAGGACGAAGCTTTTTTATGGATGAAGAGATGTTAGCTTACGAGGTATGA
>JAFYTB010000055.1 GCA_017559045.1 Eggerthellaceae bacterium
GGCTCGCTGACGAGCTGCGATGCTCGCGCAATACGGTCGAAGCCGCTTATCAAATGCTTGTTCAGGAAGGCTACGTCGCAAGCAAGCCGGGTTCTGGCTACGTAATCCAAAACATCAACCATCTCGACGATCTCGCCTCGAACGCGCGAAAAGCGGATTCGCGTCCCGACAAGCCCATGAAAGCCCGCTACGATTTCACGTACGGCGACTTGCAGCCGGGAACATTCCCCGCACTCACGTGGCGCACCCTCACCGACGACGCAATGCTTTCCGTCGGCATCGAAGCAGCCGACACCTACACCGACCCCAATGGTGAATGGGATCTGCGCGCCGAAATCGCTTGGCGCCTTTCCATGACGCGCGGCATCGAGTGCACACCCGATCAGGTTGTCGTCCAGTGCGGCACGCAGCCGAGCATCCACAGACTGCTCTCGCTGTTCAACCCTGCCACCGACATCGTCGCGATGGAAGATCCTGGCTACGACGTCGTGCGTTCCGTTTTCGAACTCAACCACTTCCGCATCCACTACTGCGACGTGCTAAGCGAACACGAGAAGTTCATCGACGACGTACTGTCCAGCAAGGCGAAGCTCATCTACGTCACGCCGTCGAGCCAATTCCCCACTACGCGCGTCATGAGCGTTCCCATGCGTGAGAAGCTCATCAACTGGGCCCGTGAAACCGACGCGTACATCCTCGAAGACGACTACTGCCGCGAGTTTCGCTATCTCGATCGCGGACTACCGCCCATTCACACCATGGATCCCGAGCGCGTCATTTACATGGGAACCTTCTCCAAATCGATCTCCCCGGCGCTGCGTATGAACTACCTCGTCCTTCCGCCCTCGCTTGTTGATCGTTGGAATACGGCGTATAGCGGTGCTTACCCCACCGTGCCCTGGCTGTCCCAGGTGGTGCTCACGCGATTCATGAAGGAAGGCCACCGCGACCGCCATCTTCGCAAGCAGCAGACCCGCAACAAGCGTAAATACGAGACGCTCATCGAGGCCATCAACGAGACGATGGGCGACCGCGTGGAAATCCTCAAGAACGGAACCGGCCTGCATGTGCTGGTCAACGTGCTTGACGGGCGTCCGCAGGAAGAGCTGATCGCCGCTGCGCTCAAGCACGATGTGCGCGTATACGACACAAACCGCTACTGGGCGCATCAAGACCACCTGCTCACTAGCTGCGTGCTAGTTGGTTTCTCCGCCATTGAAGAGAAGGACATTCGCCCCGGCATCAAAGCCCTAGCAGAAGCTTGGTTTGGGGAGTAGCGCGAGCGCACTGCGCACGCCGACAAATCACCCACCGCACTTGCGGTTTATTTCGCGCGTCCGTACGCCAACAATTCACGCACCACACCGCACCCGACAATTCATTACAAAGCAACTCGCATTCTGACGAGCCCGTCACGCTTTGCGCACGGCTTGGCGGATAGCGCCCTCAAGCTGGGAAACTGCCTCCATGAATGTCGGCCGCGCAACTCAACCGAAGAGGCGGCGGCCAAGCAAGAATCGGTCAGGCTGACATCGGTCGCTCGTACGCGACCGAGCAATCTCGACCGAAAATCCTCGGGCTCGGAGGCGCATATGAAAGACAGCAAGGGCAACCGTCGCACAAACACCCACAATGCGGCATTCAGAAGACTGTTTGTGGGAACGCTCACGGAAACAAGGTCGCCGCACACCCACCAGCCCGAACCAGCCCCCACGGGATCCCTCGGACTGTACTCGATCTCCCTCTCCCTCAGATCCGGCTTCGCCAACGTGGACCACACGGTTATGAGCAATCCGAACCCATCGTTCCTCGTCAAACGAGGGCACTTGCTCATAGCTGCACATGAGGTTGCGGGCAA
>JAFYTB010000056.1 GCA_017559045.1 Eggerthellaceae bacterium
GGCATACAGGGCTGCACCCAGTGCGCCGTTGATCTGAGGATCACAGGGAATCGGCGTCAGCTCAACCCTGATCATCTTCTCAAGCGCCGCACGAAGGCCCTTGTTCTTCGCACATCCACCAGTAAGGACCACGTCCTCAGAGAGACCCACGCGATTGACCATAGCTGTCAACCTTCGTGCGATGGACTCGTGAATGCCGCCCGCAATCTCGCAACGGTCAACTCCCTTATTAATATGAGAGATAACCTCGCTTTCGGCGAATACAGAGCAGGTGCTCGAAATAGGCACCGGAGCAACACTCTGCAGGGACATTTCGCCAAGCTCCTCGACCGTGCAACGTAGGGTGCGCGCCATAGCCTCAAAGAACTTACCCGTACCAGCCGCGCACTTGTCGTTCATGGCAAAGTCAACAACCTTGCCCGTCTTGCCAAGGGCGATAACCTTCACATCCTGGCCGCCAACATCAATGATGGTGCGTGCCGTGGGCAGCAGGAAGCTTGCGCCCTTGCCATGGCAAGAAATCTCAGAAACGTTGTAGGGAATAGCCGAGACGTGCTCTCGACCATAACCCGTGCAACAGAAACCAGCTACCTGATCTCGGCTGATTCCGGCCTTCTCGCAAGCCCTGTTGATAGCAAGATCAGCGGTCTCTTCAGGAGAAAAACCAGAAGGCTCGAGAGCCCAAGACACGATGCGGCAAGTTTCCGCAGTGCCATCGAGAGACTCGAGCAAGACTACCTTGCCCGTTGTCGAACCTAAGTCGCATCCAATGAAATACATATCGTTTTCTCCTGTTCGAAACTGCGTCTTACTGCAAAAAGCCGAGGGCAGCAATGCCGCCCTCGGCCACATTGAGCTAGCTCAATTACTTGAGGGGCTTCCAACCCTGAGCCTCGAAGAACGTAGCGATGATGCGCTTAAGCTCGTCGATCGGCAGGAAGGTGGGGTCGAAGATGTCGGAGGAGAAGGTGAGCAGCGGCATCTCCATCTCGCGGCAAAGCTCGCGGAGGTAGCCGATGTTGCCACCCTGGTCCTTGTGACCCTTGTGGTTCGGGAAGAAGACGCAGTCGATCTGGTAGTCGCGGCACATATCCTTCACGTCCTGGAGGAAGGTGTCGACGGTACCACGTGCCTGACGGATCATCGGAACCTCGTTGATGCCCTTACGAGCCAGGCCGAAGAGCATGGACTCGGGGGTGGAGGTGTCGATGACGGAGTACGGGGTGCGACCAGCGAAGCTGTTGACCATAACAGCGCCATAGGTCTCAGCGAGCCACGGACCGAGCTCAGCCTCTGCCCAAGAACCATTCAGGTCAGCCCAAAGGATACGGACCTGCTCGTTCTCGACAGCGCCGATACCCTTTTCGACCAGCTCGGCGCCGGTGTCGGCCATGAGCTTGAAGAACTCGGTGACCTCGGGGTCACCAGGCCAGTTTACATGCAGAGCCTGAGTCCAGCCCCACTCGGCGACAGCCAGCGAGGGGAAGGGGCACGGCTTCTGCATGAGGCAGTGGTTCACGTCGTCCCAATAAGAGTTGACCTTGTTGGTCTCCTCGCAGATACGACGGAGCTCGTCCCAGTCCATCTTATGGCCGGTGTGCTCCTCGAGGAACTCGATCTCGCGCATGAGCTGATCGGCGAAGTACTGGATGTCCTCGTCCTCGTAGCCATAGGGCGGGTCGAGAGAGATGGTGGGGATGTTCTCCCAGCCGGGGACGGTCTCCCAGGCCTCATGCATGAGGGACTGGGCGTCGCAAGGCTCGAGCATGCCGGTGATGACGGTGGGAACGGGGATGATGCCCGCACGAGCGCCCCAGACAGCCAGGCGAATAAGTGCGCAGGAGTCAGCCGGGGTATCGTCCTCGTGCATACGCTCGATGCTGTCGAAGAACGGACGGGTGGGGATGATGAGGTCAACAGGGCAGAAATGAGTGAGGTTCATTGCCGCATAGATCTCACAGGTGTTGCCGTACCACTCGGAGACGAGCGGCTCGTCGTTCTCAACGGTCTCGATGAGACGGTTGACGTGCTTGAGAGCCAGCTTGAAGTTCTCATGCATGATCTTCGGGACGGGAACGCCAGCCGCAGCGGGCTCGGCGGTCATGGCAATGCCGCCCTTGAAGACTTCGGCGTACTGATAAAGA
>JAFYTB010000057.1 GCA_017559045.1 Eggerthellaceae bacterium
AGGTCGTCGTTCTGGAGAAGCTTCCCTCCTATGGCGGCGAGAGCGTCATGTCCTGCGGCTTCTTCTTCCATGTTGGCACGAACTTCCTCAAGGCCCGCGGCATGAACATGACCACCGACGAGGGCTGGGAGAAGTGCCGCGACCTCGTTCTCTCGATGGCGGAGGCCTCCGGCAAGACCGAGCCTTGGTACGAGGACTGGTTCAAGGGCATGTACTATGCCGGCACCGAGTGGGCCGACATCGTGACCGACGAGTTTGGCGCAACGTGGCAGGAGCCCATGGATATAGGCGGCTTCACCGATGACCTCGGCACCGCTTACTCCACCATTATGCTTCCCGAAAATGGCGTCGGCTTCCCGACGAGCGTTCTTGGCCCGATGTACGAGTCCCTCAAGGAGCTCGGCGTCGACTTCCAGTTCAACACCCGTGCAACCAATCTGATCGTTGACGAGGCCGGCCAGGTCATCGGCATCCGCTGCAAGGACGAACTCTCCGGCAACAACAAGGACTTCAAGGCAAAGTGCGTCTGCCTCGCAACCGGCGGCTTCGCATGCAACCAGGAAATGATCATGTCCTACCTGCCTTCTGTTGCTCAGATCGGCAACCTTACCAACTACAGCAACGGCGAGGGCCAGCAGATGGGCGTTGCCGCAGGCGCTAAGCCGTATCGCATGGACGCTTACGCATACCTTATGGGCGACATCGCTCAGGGCACCACGTGGGGCTACTTCTCCCCGGTCATGATGGTCACCCCCGACGGCCGTCGCTTCATCCGCGAGGACCAGTCTCACGACTGCGGCGAGGCTTGCATCGCAGCGGGCTTCAACGAGTGGTGGGTCATCTTCGACGACGTTGCCGCCAACACTCCGCAGATCTCCAACAGCATCAAGATGATGATGGAAGGCCATACCGATCGTGCCTTCACGGCCGACACCATTGAAGAGCTCGCTGGCATGATGAATGTTCCGGCAGACGTTCTTGCTGACACGCTGGCAAAGCACAACGCTGGCGCTGAGAAGGGCGTCGACGAAGAGCTCGGCAAGCAGGGCTTCCTGATGCCGCTTTCCGCTCCGTTCCGCGCCATCAAGCTGAACGTTCGCCGTTACAAGACCTTCGGTGGCTTCCTGACCTCCGCGAAGTCCGAGGTTCTGAATACTGCCGAGGAGCCCATCGTCGGTCTCTATGCTGCAGGTACCACCGTTCCGTGGACCCAGTCCAACCTCATGCCCAACGCTGGCGACGGTTATCGCTGCGGTAAGTGCATGGTCGAGTTTGTGGATGGCGTTGCGTAGGCTGATTTGAACAGCACGCGTGACGTGCTGGGGTAGCTGGCTGCGGCGGGGCTGTTTGACCGTCGTGAGCCTGATATTTGCCTGCTAACCCGGAATTTCTGGAAGTGCAGGGGTGCTTTCTCTCCCGAAGTGCCCCTGCACTTTCTTTGTGTTGGGGGATGCTTCTGCGCTGTTCAATGACGTGCTGTCAGGCGGCTTTCGCTATTTGAAGATCACGTATTTCGAAAGAAGGAAGCCCCAGATGGCTTGGCAGCCCATCGTCAGAAACTTCACCAGGTTTTGATCCCATCCGAAATTGCTGGAGAGCAGGGCGATCATGCTCGTGCTGAATGCGAGGTTCCAGCACCACATCAGGATGAACAGCACCGCCGATCGCACGATGTTGCTCGAGGATTTAAAGGTCAGGTTTCGATTCATTAGGAATTGGTATGTCGCCGAGCATACGATGGCGATCACGTTTGCTGTCGAAAACCCTAAGAATGTGCGAAACAGTGCGAACGCGCCTAGCTCCACGAACGTTTGCGTGAAGGAGACGAGCCCGTACTTAACAAGCTGACTGGGTGTTTTGCGCTCCGTCAATTACAGCGCCTTGCCGCCCGATACCTTAATGACCTGGCCCGTGATCATGCGAGCCTGCTCGCTTGCGAGGAACAGGATTGTCTCGGCGATATCCTCGGGCTGAATCAGTGCGCCCATCGGAATGAGGGGGAGGACCGCCTCTTCCAGCTGCTCGTCGATCCATCCCGTCTGCGTCGGGCCGGGTGCCACGCAGTTCACGGTGATTCCGTATTGCGCGACCTCAAGCGCAATGGCGCGCGTGAGTGCTTCCAGCGTAGCCTTGCTTGCGCCGTAAGTGATTTGACCCGGGAAAACCTGTGCCGCATCGGTTGACAAGCTGATGATTCGACCGTAGTCGCTGCGTTGATTGATCATCTCGCGCGTCATGAGGAGGCTTCCGCGCACGTTGACGCCGAAGACGTCGTCGATCACCTCCGGCGTAATCGCCTCGATGGTGTCGAAGCCGTTTTCGTCGTCGGTGGCGGCATTGTTCACGAGGATGTCGACCTTGCCGAAGCGCTCGTGCACGGCGGTATAGATTTCCTTGACTGCCGCTTCGTCAGAAATGTCGCTTTCGATCACGAGGTATTCAGCGCCCATCTCCTTGAGCTTGCCCTCGACCACGCTCGCGTCTCCCGCGTTGGCGGCGTAATATCGATCGACGCCGTTCTTGTCGGCCTTGCTCTCGTCGAACGGCCTGAAAACCTTTTTGTACACGAGGGCGACCTTTGCGCCTTCGCGTGCGAAAGCCAGCGCCGTCGTCGCACCGATTCCCCACGGGTTGTTCGCACCCGTGATTAGGGCAACCTTATTCTTCAAACCGTAATCAATCATGTTGGGGCCTTTCGGATCGGGGCTGGCGATGGGGTGAGCGATGCTTGGGGTCGTCGCTGGGGTTGGCGGTTGAGCGCGGTCGGGTGTCGGGCTTATGTATCAAATCCAGCGAACTGGGCGGAATAGAGCTCGTAGTAATGGCCGCGTGCCTTGAGCAGCTCTTCGTGGGTTCCCTGCTCGACGATTCGTCCGTCATCAAGCACAACAACTAGGTCGGCGTCGCAGATGGTCGACAGCCTGTGCGCAATGACAATGCTCGTTCTGTTGCGCATGAGGTGCTGCGTTGCCTTGTTCACTGCGCGTTCGGTGCGCGTGTCCACGTTCGAGGTTGCCTCATCCAGAATGAGGATATCGGGATCTGCCAAGAACGCGCGG
>JAFYTB010000003.1 GCA_017559045.1 Eggerthellaceae bacterium
ATATAGGTGCTTGTTTGGTGGTAAAGTGAAATTTCGCAAAATGATTGCGCGAATCTTTCTGGGTCTTGGGGGAGGCCTGCCTTTTTTGGACGGAGAGATTCGCTATTGGCCACCTGGGAGGCGTGCGCGATGAAGCGCCCTTCACGGGGGTGGGCGTTTTGACTAATTGAGGGGTGTTTCGAGTTGAGTCTGGCGAAGGGGAAGCTGCTTGCGCGCGGCTATCGCCCAAGGTACGTGGGACTGGGTTTTCTGTGGGCGTGGATTTACTGCACATGGTTCTCTCCCGCTGTCTTCGGCGAAGCTGCAGGCTTGACGGTTAACAACAGCGGCACTTGGATTGTATCGGCCCTTTTCGTCACCATTTCGCTTTTCGTTTCCCCCTTCCTATTCAAGCGTGATCTTATAGGCATCCCCTGGGTATTGCAGCTTGCTCCGCTGGCGAATGCTGTGGGTGCCTTTGCCATGGCTCACGGGGCCCTTTTCGAGGTTTCTTATCCGGCTGTGTCCCTTGCTGGTGCGGCTATAACGGGTATTTCCTCCGGATGGCTTTGGATCATGTGGGGTGAATTCTTCGGTACGGTTGATCTTGAGGTTACGTACTTCACGCTCCCCCTTACGGTAGCCGTCCCTCTGTGCTGCATCCTTTTGACCCTCTGTTTCCAGGGCCCCGCGGTGGCGGCTGTGGTTTGCCTGCTTCCGCTTGCGTCGGGCGCGTGCCTCTACCTTTCTACGAAAGATTGCAAGCTTGTTCAATCAACTGGCATTCTTCCTCCCATGGACGTGCGCATGCGCGTTCTTAAGCAGGGCGTCGCTTCTTTCTTTATCTATGTATGCATCAGCTTCTGCTGGAGCCTTGTGAGCTACGAGGCCGTGGGCGGTTGGAGCAGGGAGATTGTCGTCGCCTATTTGCTGGGTGGTGCAGCTGCTGCTGCGACGGCGTATCTGACGACCATCTTCTCTCCGAAGAGGGACGTGTTCGGCATGCATCGCTGGCTTGTCCCGGCCACTTCCTTTGCCTTTGCGGCGCTTATTTTGGGCACGCCGATTTCCTGTGCTGTCGCTTTCTGCCTGATCACCATTGTTCAGTATGGATTCGATATCGTCGTATGGATCTATTTCACGGGTAGCGTGCGCAGCGGGGTATGCACGGGAAGGTTCGCCGCCGGAGTGAACAGGGGTTTCGTCCAGGTGGGCGTTCTTGTCGGCAGCATGATCGGCATGAATGCGCCGGCGCTTGAGCTGCAGGCGGGCCTAAGCGAGCCGTTTGTCATCCTCTTGCTGTTAGGCTGCATGACTGCGGCTGTCCTCATGTTCTTTACGAGTGGTCGATCCGACTTTGAGGTTCGTGCTGCGAACGAGCGCGAGAGCTCTGCCTGCGGAGATCTGGGCGACGCGGATCGCCAGAGTAAAAACTGCGACCTTCTCGTCGAGCGCTACTCTCTCACGAAGCGCGAGCGCGATGTTCTCGAGCTTCTGGCTGCGGGCAGATCTGTCCCCTATATCAGCGAGATGCTGGTTGTTTCTAAGAACACCGTTGAGTCCCACGTGAAGGCGATCTATCGAAAAGTGGGCGTTCACAGCAGGCAGGAGCTTCTTACCCGTCTGCAGGAGAATCTCGGCGACGAATAAGTATTCCCTGATCAAAGCCCTCACTGTTTTCTGGTGATATCTATTTTCACGGCATTTATGGGGTGAAAACCACCCTTTCTCTTCGTACAATTTCAGAATGCTCGACAATGGGTCGCGCACTATGTGAAGAGAGGTGAGAGTGATGGATAAAACTGAGCGCATTCAGGAGATTTGCGATGGTTTCCGTGAGCTGTGTTCTGTTCCGTACAACGAGTCACTGAAGGCGTACAAGGAAGAGGGCGGCAAGATCGTCGGCACCCTGTACAATCAGGTTCCCGAAGAGCTCCTGACCGCTGCTGGCGTTCTACCGGTCAGGCTTCGTGCCGTTGGCAGCACTGGTGCTGAGGCGGCAGATGCTCGCTTTACTCAGGTCAACTGCAGCCTGGTCAAGCATTTCTATGATTCCGCTGCTAAGGGCCGCTTCGACTTCATCGATGGTCTCGTTTCCACGAACGGCTGCGACCATGTTCGCAAGCTGCATGAGAACTGGGTTTCCGTCCTGAAGCCGGCATATGCTCATATGCTTTGCTTCCCCAAGCGTCAGGGCGACGATCTTCAGGTCACCCAGCTTACCAAAGAGATCAAGAAGCTCAAGGCTTCCCTCGAGGAGTACTTCGGCGTTGAGATCACCGATGAGGCGCTGAAGAACGCAATCGTTCTGCACAACCGCACTCGCGAACTGCAGTGCGCACTGTATGACCTTCGCAAGAAGGAGAACCCGCCTATCACGGGTGCTCAGATGCTCGCTGTCATGATGGCTGGCACCTGCATGCCTCGCGAGGCTTACAACGCTCAGCTTGAGGAGCTCGTCGAGCTCTGCCAGGACGCTGAGGGCATTACCGACTACAAGGCACGCGTCGTTGTGTACGGCGGCGAGATCGATTCCATCGACTTCTTCGAGGCAATCGAGAGCCAGGGTGCTCTTATCGTTGCCGACTCCCTCGGTGGCTATGGCAAGCGTTCCGCTGATATGCAGATCTCCCTCGAGGGCGACCTGTATGCCAACATCGCTAACGCTTACCTCATGGAGCGTCCGGCTGAGCCGCGTCTCCATGGTACCCGTGCAGCTCGTTGGGAGTACCTCGAGAAGGTCGCCGAAGAGGCTAACGCCGACGGCTACATCCAGACCTTCATCCCCATCTGCGACCTCTGGGGTTACGAGCGCGTCATGTTCGCAACCGAGGTCGAGAAGAAGGGTCTGAATTGCCTCGTTCTCGACACCGAGTACATCTTCACGGCATCTGGTCAGACCCGCACTCGCGTGCAGGCATTCGTTGAGTCCATCACGGAAGGAGGTCGATAGAGATGGCTAAGGCACCTGAGCGTCTTTATCAGTAC
>JAFYTB010000058.1 GCA_017559045.1 Eggerthellaceae bacterium
CCCGCAATTGCGGGCTCGTTTGCATTTTGGGGCGAGTTGCTTCTGGGAGCGAGGTGCGTTCAGGTTTTGGCTGGGCTCTTACTCCTGCACTTCGTGCAACGCTTCGCTGATGGAGAACTGAAGATCCTCGGCCAGGTTGACGAGGCGGTGCAGGTAATACTGAGCGGTCGTGAGGTGTTCGTGCTCGCGGGAAAGCTCCTCGTGGCGACCTCGAAGCTGGTCGAGCTGGGCGCGCTCCTCGACGTTTTCCTTGGCGTTGGTCGAGGGGTGGCCGATCATCTTCAGTGCTCGCTGAATGAGCTGATTGCCGATGAAATAGCCAGCTGCACCGCCAGCGATGCACGGGATCAAGCCCAGTGCGAATTGGCGGGCGAGGAATGCCATCATCAGGCCGACAATCACGCCTCCGTAGATGGGCCAAATGCCACGAGAGAGATTGCTGCCGTTCGTCTTCTTGCGAAGCGAGGTGAAATCGATCTCGGTCTGCTTTTTGTCGATCATGCATGCCTGATAGCGCGTCTCGATATCGCTCGAAATGCCCTCGACCCAGTCGACGGTTTCGTCGAGCAGATCCATTTCTGCCTTGAGCGCATCAACGATGGGGCGGATGTCTGCGGCATCCATGGTCCACAGGGTATCCTTGAGCTTTTCGACGCCTTCGCCTTCAGGCTCGGTGCTGAAATCGCCTTTTTCATATGCTTCAGCGAGCGCGCGAATGGCCTGATGCTCGCTTTTAATAAGAGCGAGATTGGTCTCGCCGATGGTGGTGTTGTCCACGATCCCTCCAATGTGGCGCAATTCAATGATGTCGGTGAGCGAACCGACGGAGATCATTGTACCTGTAATGCTCCGTTGGAGTTAGCCATTTGTGACGTCGCCCGACTGCTGTAGCGAAATGGGATCACCGACAAAGGTCGACTCCGGTTGGACGAGCGATTTGAAGAAGTCCTTCGTTCGGGCAGCTGCTTCGCGCGTGCTGAACCAAGGCTGGCCGCCATAGAGACGAGCTTCGCTCGGTACGCCAACAGCTTCGAGGCCGAGGCTATGGGCGATGTAGAGCGAGCGATAAAGGTGGTAAGTCTGGGTAGCTACGACGATGCGCTCGCACCCGAATACATGCTTTGCGCGATACATGCTGTCGTATGTTGCGAAGCCGGCATGGTCGCAGAAGATGTCCTCGGAGGGAATGCCCAAATTCACCAGATAGCGCTTCATGGCTTCGACTTCGTTGTTGGTGGGCGTACCGTTGTCCCCGCTGACGATGATCTTGGGTGCTGCGCCGGCGGCATAAAGCGCGGCACCGCAGTCGAGTCTATCTTGCAGAACATGGGAGGGTTGTCCGTTGGGGTAGACCTGTGCGCCGAGAACGACGATGGCGTCAGCTTGATAGCTGGCAACTTCCTCGGTTTTCTTCAGATCGTTAACTGTTGTGCCCAGGACAATTGCGTTGGTTCCTGCCAGCAGGAGGACGGCTGCTGCTACGCCCGAGACGGCTATTCCCAAAGCCTTGCCAGTCAGTTTTCCTATGCTCATGAATATCTCCGCTGTGTTGATTTGCGTGTGGTGAAGGTAGGGTAGCACGGAGGTGTGGACGATTTATGGGTTGGGTCGAGGGCTTGATGATGGAGTGAGGGTGGGCTTGCCTATTTGGCGACAGTCGAGGCTGAGGCGTACAATGGGGGAGATCTTTTTGCGGAAGGAGAGCGCATGCAGCGTCTGGTGCTTGACGTCGATGGCGTGGTAGAGCTTGAGCGTCGAATTGCCGATAGCGGAGTAACTCTTGAGGAGCTTATGCGACGTGCGGGTCGTGCTGTGGCCAACGCCGCTTTGGCGGCTCATGAGCGCGGTCGTTTCGCATTGGAGATTTCCGAAGACCAGCCTCTTGACCTTATGGGTATGTGCGGCTCCTGCCAAATAAGCCAGTGTGTCGCTCGACGTGCTTGCGGAAGTGGTCTTCCTTTTGCGTTGCCTCGCGTGGTGATTTTTGCCGGAGCTGGCAACAACGGTGGAGACGGCTGGATTGCCGCGGAAGTGCTTGCGGGGGCAGGCTGCGATGTGGTGCTTTTCTCCCCGAAGTCGGCTGAAGCTCTTAGTGCTGAGCCTGTTCGAGGAGAGGCCTTGCGCATCATGGGGCGCTTGGGTCGCGATCCTCTGCTAGAGACGCTTCGAGTTGAAGCACAGCCCGATGAGGCTGTAGTTTCTGCGGCTCTTACGCATGCTGACGTTGTCATTGACGCGTTGCTGGGCATCGGCTTTTCAGGAGCTGAGCTGCGCGCGCCGCTGGGTGCGTGGGTCGCGGCAATCAATGAAGCGCGCGAGCGAGGCGTGCTGGTTGTTGCGGCCGATGTTCCCAGTGGCATGAACGCCCAGACGGGCGACCTTGCCGACCCCGCAGTTCGCGCCGATGTGACGGTGACCATGCTCGCATGTAAGCCCGGCATGCTGCTGCCGAAGTCCGCGGAGTGGATGGGCAAGCTTGTCTATGCGAATTTGGGCATGGGGATGCAGGGGCTTCGTCAGCATGTGCCTGAGGGCAAGACGGTTGAGGATTTCAGCCGTCGTCAGATGCTTGATGAACTCGGCATGCATCTGAACAGGTTCTTTAGACCTGAGCATATAGCGGCTTCGCATAAACCGTCTTTTGGGTCGAGCTTCCCTTCGAGGGCGGCCGAGATCGGGACGGCTCAGCGCAAGGAGATGGAGGAAGCCCTTCTCGCTCCTTGTTGCGCGCCGACCTTTGCCGAGCCTGAGTCGGTTGCCTGCTCCGATTCGATGTCGATGAACGCGGAGCCTGCGCTCGACTCACTCCCTGTGCTTGCGTCTGGCGTTGCTCCTGCGCCCGCACCTCCGATGAGCTTCTCCGTTGGGAAGACGGCAGATTTGCGCGACATGCTCGAGGAGCTGGATGCGCCATTTTCGACGATGCTTCTCGAGCTCATCGATGCGCGTGGTTTGACGGATGCGCAGGTATACAAGCGTGCGGGCATGAGCCGCCAGCTGTTCTCCAAGATTCGCAGCTCGGTTAGCTATCGTCCTCTTAAGAAGACGGTTCTTGCACTCGCCATTGCTCTCGAGCTCTCGCTCGATGAGACCGAGGAGCTTTTGGCTCGTGCGGGATTTGCGCTTTCCCGCTCCAGTAAGGCGGACGTTATTGTCGAGTACTTCATCGAGCGCGGGGTTTACGACATCATGGTTATCAACGAGGCTTTGTTCTCGTTCGATCAGCCTTTGCTGTAGGGATGGTCTAAGGATGCGCTTGCCTGCGGGCGACGCTGGGGGAGGTTTTCATGCGAAGTGCTACACGTAGAGTTCGAAATGCTTTGATTGCCTATGCCATCGTGTGGCTGCTTTCCGTCGTCGCTTTCTGGACGATAACGAGCGGAAGCGATGCGATGGGCTACTCGCTTGTGTTCATCTGGTTGCTCAATCCTGCGGCGATTGTCGTGGCGTCTCTCTGCGCATCAATGAAGGAGTGGCCGGGCTTTGCTGCCTTGCTGTTGGCGGCGGGATGCGGCCTTCTGTATATGCTGCTTTCTTATCTGACCTTTACGCTGGGCAATATCTTCTATACGGGCAACATCAGCGCTCCTGATCCGATGCTCTTCGTTGTAGGCGCTCTTGCCTCCGTCATCGGAATGCTTATTGGGCGCGTGTTGGCGAAACGTCGCGAAGCTCGCAAATAGCCGTTTCTTGAGAGCTGTATAAGTGCCCTTGTTTCCGTCAAGCTGTGTGAGCATCGAGAATTCTAGATTTGCAATGTCCCCTGCCGGTTGACCTATTGATTTGAGGTTCGCCGTAAGCTGCAAGCACAAGGTTTTGCTTGAGCGAAAGGGGTTTCTCATGAAGAAGAATTTGACCGAGCTGGTATTCGTTATCGACCGCAGTGGCTCGATGGGCGGCATGGAGCTGGACACCATTGGCGGTGTTAACGCGGTGCTCAAGAAGAATGCGGAAGCTGATGGCGACGCAGTTGTTTCCATCGTGCTGTTCGATCACGAAACCAAGGTGCTCGTCGATCGTAAGCCGATTGCCGAGGTTAAGCCCCTGACCAGCGACGATTACACGGTTCGTGGAACCACGGCCCTTCTCGACGCAGTGGGCGGATCGGTGAAGTTTATCGAGCGTATCCAGCGTTATATGCCTGCTGACTATCAGCCCGAAAAGACCATCTTCGTCATCACCACCGACGGTTATGAGAACGCAAGCCGTCGCTTCACGTACCGCGATATCAAGGGTCTTCTTGAGGCTAAGCAGAAGGATGGTTGGGAGTTCCTGTTCCTCGGGGCGAACATTGACGCTGAAGAGGAGGCCGAGCGACTGGGCATTTCCGCTGATCGCGCTGCGACCTATCTTGCGGATACCGAGGGCACCGGAGTTATGTACGGCGCTGTAGCTGAGGCAACCTGCTGCATGCGCATGGCGCCGATGGCTGCCTCCGTGGATGCTTCTTGGAAGAAGGACATCGATCGCGATAGGCACTCCCGCGGCTAGGTTCTAAGCGGGGAGCTAACGGGCCGGCATAAAGCCGGCCCGACGTGTCTTTGGGTATGGTAAGGCGCATGTGCCTTTAACGCGTGGCGCGTGCAAGGCCGGCGTAGCAGCGGGTTTCCTTCGACAGCGTGGCAATATCCCATGCGGTGATGATTCCCAGAAGTCGTTCGGTCGGCTTGCCGTTCTCCGTGATGAAGATCATGCCGATGAGGTCTTCGCTGCGATCTGCCTCGTCGAACATGTCGGCGATATCAGTGGCGTATGTGTTTCGTCCGACAAAGCGGAAGGTTTCGCCCTGATGGCTCTCGAGCGGAAGGTACTGCTCGAGGTCGCGGAAGCGCATCTCGCTGTCGATGCGCAGCGTTTCGGCTTCGACGAGGCACTTCAGCAGAACGGTCTCGCTGAACACGCCCACGACCTTTTCGTCTTTCAGAATGGGGATGTGGGAGAAGTTGCGCTCGAGCATTTCAGCCATGGTGGGTCTGACCAGGTCGTTGGTGGTTTTGGCAATCACCTGCTTGCGACCCACCATGATGTGGTGGGCTTTGGCAGGATTCGTGATGTGATCGATGACGTTGCGCAGCGTCTCCAGCATGGCGTCGCTCGGTTCGACCGCATAGCTGCCGCTGATCTTTTCGCGGTGAGAGAGCAGATTGCGCACCTCGCGGCAGTAGTCTAGTTCGCTGCTGAGATGGCGGAATTCGCGTCGGCGGCCAAGCCAGGGGATAGGGGAGTTGCCCGCCTCGGGGAAAACTTCCTTGATATCCGATTCAAGCTGACGGTAGAGGTCGAGGAATTCTTCGACTTTGCTAAGCGCTGCGCTCATTGTGGTCTCCTGGGGCTGCGGCGATTCATCAAGAAGAAGATATCCTAGTTGCCCGTCCCAAGGAAGAATCTTCAGCTTGAAAGATCGCTTGCTTGCCGCCGTGCTGTGCTATGAGTGTTAAGATTTCCCTATGTCTAATCAACCTATACATATGGAACTTCTCGCGCCAGCTGGCGGAATCGAGCAGCTCGAAGCGGCTATCCGCTTTGGCGCCGATGCCGTGTATCTTGCTGCCGACAAGTTTGGTATGCGCGCTCGCGCAACGAATTTTGCAATGACCGAGCTTCCGCGCGCCGTGGCGCTTGCCCACGCCGCTGGCGTGCAGGTGCATTTGACCTGCAACGTGCTCATGAACCCTGCCGACATTGATGAACTGCCGGCCTTTTTCCGTGCTGTTGAGGCTGCGGGTGTTGATGCGCTCATCATTTCCGACTTGGGCGCTTTCGCCCTGGCGCGCGAGCATGCACCCAGGGTCGATCTTCACGTTAGTACTCAGGCTTCGGTTGCCAATGCCGCTGCGGCACGTGTGTGGCATTCGCTTGGCGCAAAGCGCATTGTGTGCGCACGCGAGATGAGCCTTGATGACATTCGTCGTATGCGCGAGGAAACGCCGTCCGATCTTGAGATCGAAGCTTTCGTTCATGGCGCCATGTGCATGGCGGTTTCGGGTCGTTGCCTCATCAGCACGTACCTCACTGGCCGTTCGGGTAACAAGGGCCACTGCACCCAGCCTTGTCGTTGGAGCTATACGCTCGAAGAGGAGAAGCGTCCCGGCGAGCATTTCCCCATCGAGGAGGATGGCCGTGGCACCTTCATCATGAATGCCAAGGACATGAACATGCTGGCTCACCTGCGTGAGCTTGAGGCGGCGGGCGTGTCTTCTATCAAGATTGAGGGTCGCAACAAGAAGGCCTTCTACGTCGCCAGCGTCGTGAGCGCGTATCGTCGCGTACTTGATGGTGAGCCGTGGGAGAACGTTGCCGTCGAGCTCGAGGATGTTTCGCATCGTCCTTATGGCACGGGTTTCTACTTTGAAGAGGCTGGTCAGGCTACGAATTACGATGGCTACGAGCAGCAGACCATGCACGTGGCCGACGTGGTTGATTGCGAGGCGTCCCTCGGCATTGCTCCCTATCGCTTGGTGACGCGCTGCCGTAATCGTTATTGCGAGGGCGATGAGATCGAGATCCTTGCTCCGCGCCGCGCGGTGAAGACGCTGAAGATTCGCAACCTCACGTGGATTCCGTCCGCCTCTGAGGAGGATCCGCATCCGCGTCCGACGCCAGTTGCTGTTGCGAACCGCTCGTGCGACCACTACTACATTGACTGCGATGAGCCGATTGAGCCTGGTTCTTTCATCCGCATCCGCACATTCCGTCGCTCCGCCCGTCACGAGGATCCGCTGGCGAAGGCCTAACGAAATAGCGTGTTAGATGAGGGGCGGGGGCGTGAACAAGAGAGCCATTGGCGCGGTGGCAGGGCTCGCCTTGCCAGCAGCGCTGATGCTGTTGCAGCCCTTTGCTGGTCTAGGCTTTGAGGGTACTGCGGTCGTCGCGGCGCTTTTGGGGGCTATCGTTTGGTGGGTGACCGACGTTCTCCCGGATTACATTACGGCTATCGTTATGAGCGTGGCGTTCGTCGTCTTGGCGGGTGTTCCGTTCGAGGTCGTCTTTAGCGCATTCTCTTCTTCCACGTGGTGGCTTATGGTCGCGGCATTTTGCCTGGGTTTGGGCATGCAGCGTAGCGGCCTCCTGAAAAGACTTGCCCATGCGGTCATGCGGAAGTTTCCCCGCACGTTCAGGGGGCAGGCTGCGGGACTGACGCTGGCAAGCGTCGTCTCCGGTCCCTTCATTCCCAGCTTGACGGCCAAGTGCGCCATTCTTACCCCGCTTGCCCTGAGCATAAGCGACCAGATGGGCTACGAGCGAAAAAGCAAGCAGGCCAACGGTCTCTTCCTCGCCGTGTTCACCAACGTGCGAAATTTGGCACCTGCTGTGATTAGCGCGTCGTTTGTCGGATACATGGTTTTAGGCCTGATGCCCGCAGACTTGCAGGCCGAGTTCGACCTGGTTCACTGGTTTGCATCCGCGCTTCCGTGGTTTGTGGTGGTGATGGTTCTCAACTACATCGCCATCGTCTGGATGCATGAGCCGAAGGGGGAGCGGCTTCGGGGGAAGGTTGCAAGCTTGAACGCCGAACCGAAGCTTAATCCAGAAAGCGCATCTGAGGATCTCGGTCCCATGACGGGAGCTGAGAAGCGAATGCTCGCCATTATGAGCGTCACGGTGCTTTTGTGGGTTTTAGAGCGTTGGCATGGAATACCCTCATCTGCAGTTGCTCTCGCCGCCGTCGGCGCGATGGTAGCAGCAGGCCAGTTCAGGGCTGAGGACATCCGCGACGGTGGCATTGCCTGGGATATGATTCTGTTCATGGGCGTCGCCCTGAGTCTTGCGGCGGTGTTCAGCTACGTGGGGGCTGACGAGTGGGTCGTCGCCGCGTGCATGCCCGTGTTGGCCGCGGTGGCCGGAAACCCTTATGCGGTCATCCTCGGAATAGTGGCTCTCACCATCGCCCTTCGCTTCGTCATCGTGTCGGAGGCCGCCTTCATCAATATTTTCATGGTGTTCGCCGTTCCTCTCGCCCCGCAGCTGGGCGTGAGTCCGTGGATAGTGGGTTTCGTCGTCTACGTCATGGCTAACCCGTGGTTTGTCGCGTATCAGAATCTTGTTTACCTGGCCGCGGTTGGATCTGTGAGCGGGAAGATGACCGAGCACGTGGGTCTTGCGCGGTACTGCGCCGTGTTTTTAGTGATATGCCTTATCGGTCTTCTGGTTTCGGTTCCCTATTGGCAGTGGATGGGTTTGGCTTAGGGAAGACGTTGCCGGCGAGCTCGGCTAAACCCGCGCAAGTTTTGTGTTGAGTTTTCTCAAAGGTGCGCGGTGTCGGATGCGCTGGCGTTTGCCGGAGAAAATCTCAAGGCAGGCCAATGCGCGCCGCTACCGATTACCTTCGTCGTGCCTCGTATTTCGCCTGCTTATAATGGGCTTCGCAATCAGACGATGACACAAGGAGTCTCTTATGAGCACTGCGACCGTAGCGAGCATTTTCGAAAATCAGAAGCTTCCCGTTTCCTTCGAGATCTTTCCGCCCAAGGGCGATCTTACGCTGACGGCTGCACGTGCTATGGCCTCCGAACTGGCCGAGCTCAAGCCCTCCTTCGTGAGCGTTACGTGCTCTGCTGGCGGTAGCGGTAACGGTCAGGCAACTCCGGCTATTGCGGCTATGATTGCCGATGAGTTCGATGTTCCTACGGTTGCTCACCTTACCTGCATTAACGCGAGCAGCCAGTCGATCTCTGATGCTATTGCCGATATGCGCGAGCGCGGCATTGCGAACGTGCTTGCCTTGCGTGGCGACGTAATTCCCGGCAACGAGCCGTCTGCTTCCTTCCAGTATGCAAAGGATCTCATTCCGGTCCTCGCCGACGCTGGTTTCTGCGTGGGTGCTGCCGCGTATCCCGAGGGGCATATTGCTTGCGAGAGCGATGCAGCTAGTATCGAGCATCTCAAGATGAAGCAGGACGCTGGCGCTCAGTTCCTCGTGACGCAGCTGTGCTTCGACAATGAGCGTATTTATCGTTTTATGGATGCTGCTGATCGTGCGGGCATTACGCCGCCTATTACGCACGGCATTATGCCTTTCATGAGCAAGGATCAGATCTCCCGCATGGTGTTCATGTGCGGCGCATCCCTGCCTTCCGCGATCATCAAGCTGCTTGCTAAGTACGAAAATGATGCCGAGGCTCTGCGACAGGCGGGCATCGAGTACGCATGCGGTCAGCTGATTGATCTTGCCCAGCATGGCGTCGACGGCCTGCATGTCTACTGCATGAATAAGCCCGAGGTTGCACGTGCGGGCATCGAGGCTGTTCGCAACGCTGGTTTCTAAATCGGCGATCAAATAAAGCAATGCAGCTTTGGCGGGACTTGGGTGTTGCGCCCGACGCCTTTGAGGCCTTGGGCTATCTAGGCTATACCGATCAAAACTTAGAGGAAGAATTGGCCGCGCGCTTTCGCGAGGCCATGGATTCGTGCGCCGCGCTTAAGGCGGGCGGAGCTTTTGTCGTCTTGGACAGGGATCGTGTTGTTCTGGAGGGCGATTGCGGCACGGTGGCCGGTGCAGAAAGCGACGTGGCGGCCGATGCCGTGGGCATTGCGACGCTTGGCGTGGCGGGTGGAAAAGCGGCCCTCATTCTTCCAGGCGAGGACATAGCGAAGCATCTTGAGGGTGCGGCAGGCGTGGCGCTTTTGGCAGTTACGCTTGGCCACGAGAGCGAGAGGCTGATTCGTCGCGAGACGGCCCTTTCCGCTACTGATGGCATGCTTGTCGATGCGGCGGCATCTTCCATGGCAGAAGTGGCTGTATGCGAGCTGCATGAGCGCCTGCGGTCATGGGCGGCTGCCCAGGGTTTGCATGTGGGCCCTCGCTTTAGTCCCGGGTATGGTGACCTGCCTCTTTCGGTTCAGCCTGCGATCCTTGCGCAGCTCAATGCGACGCGCATGCTGGGCATGAGTACCACCGATGCATATATGCTGGTTCCTGCGAAATCCATTACGGCTATCGTGGGATTGTTTGTCGACGAATGCGAGGACGAGGCTCTGCCGAGCGATTCCCGTTCGTGCGAAGAATGTACAATGGCGGACGTGTGTCTGCTGAGAAAACAAGGGAGGACCTGCCGTGGCGGCCGATCTGAATAGCCTGCGAATCAAGGACGAATATCTGCGCGAGGTGCTCGAGGGGCGTCGCTTCCTGCTGTTCGACGGAGCCTTTGGCACGATGATGCAGCGTGCGGGTCTGACGTTGGCGGGGGAGAACCCTGATCTTCTGAACCTGACTAATCCGCAGGCCATCACCGCGATTCATCGCGCTTATGTCGAAGCTGGCGCTCAGGTTGCCACCACCAATACCTTTGGTGCCAATGTCCGCAAGCTTGAAGGTGCAGCTACGGTTGCGGAGGTGTACAAGGCGGCGGCGGACGCTGCTCGCGCTTCGGGTGCGCGTTATGTGGCGGGCGACATCGGTCCGACTGGCGCGTTGCTCGAGCCCATGGGAACGCTTCCCTTTGAAGAGGCCTACGCCATCTTTGCCGAGCAGGCACGCGCAGCGCAGGATGCTGGCTGCGACCTTATCGTTGTCGAGACCATGTCGGATCTTCGTGAGGCAAAGGCGGCTGTGCTGGCGGCTCGTGCGGAAACCGATCTGCCGATTTTCGCCACGATGACTTTCGGGGAAGATGGACGCACCTTCCTGGGAACGACGCCCGCTATTGCAGCCATGACGCTTTCGTCTCTGGATGTGTCGGCTGTGGGCATGAACTGCTCTCTTGGCCCTGATGAGCTCGCTTCTTTGGTTGAGGAAATGGCGCCTTATCTGCGCTGCCCGCTTATGGTTCAGCCCAATGCTGGCCTGCCTCGCGTGGAGGACGGCCAGACGGTCTACGACGTGACGCCCGCTGAGTTCGCTGTTTCGATGGAGCACATCTTGAATGCTGGCGCGGTTGTCGTGGGCGGTTGCTGCGGCACCGACCCCTCTTTCATCGAGGCGCTGGCTGAGCTTCTGGCTGATCGAGATCCCGTCGCTCCTGCTCATTGCGAGGCTTTCTGC
>JAFYTB010000059.1 GCA_017559045.1 Eggerthellaceae bacterium
CCTTCTCGTCGCGCGAAGCCTTGCTTGCCGCTTTGATTACGCGACCGACGACGAGCAGGTGATCTCCGGCTTCCTGGATGCTTTCGACTTCGCAGATCTCCCACGAGAGCGCATGCGTCGGAACGGGCAGGAGCGCGGGCTCAGATTCGGCTTCTCCTGTAGGCTGGGATTCGGCCTCTTCCGTAGACTCGGTCTCAACGTTCCCGCAAGCAGCAATAAGTTCGTGTTCGACCAGCAAGCCCTTGTCGGTCTTGTGGCCGGTTTTCCCTCCGCAGTCTTCAACGATGCGTACGCTTTCGGTATCGGAAGGAAGCGTGGACAGGCTGAAGTAGCCGCTCGACTTGATGATTCCCATGGTGTGAGATTTCGGGCGAAGGGCAAAGGCCGTCATGGCGGGGAAGTGCGAAACGGGCATTGCCCAAATGACGGTTGCGAATCCCGTACGACCTTCGGCATCGCGCGATCCGATGATGGTAAGCGGGCAGGGATCGAGGATGGCGGCTACGTCGCGTCCCTCGGCGATAGGATATGCGGAGGGCATTTCGAGGGAGGGTCTTTCCGGGATCGTGGTTGCTTCGGCGGTCATTTCGGGACTTCTTCCGTGTGCCATGGATGGTTAGAAAAGAAACGGGTGCTCAATTGGGCACCCGTTTTTAGTTTGATGATCTGTGATCGGAGTAGCGCGGGTGCGGTGATCTATTCCACAGCACCGTGAGAGCAGACGGGCGTGTCGGGCAACTCAATGCCGAGTGCCTCGGAAGCCTCGATACGCAGCTCCTGAAGAGTGAGGCTGTAGCAAGCCAGCGCGTCGATCCAGCGGCGAAGGCAGCAGTAGCCCTTTTCCGTCAACGTGAAGAGGCGCTTTGCGGAGCCTTCCTCGGGCGTATCCCACTCGGAGGTAACGAGGCCGGATTCCTCCATGCGCTTGAGTGCGCGGTAGATACCCGTGGCATCGGGCTTCGTTCCGCCGAACATGGGGGAGTGGGCTGCACGCTGCACGATGATGTATCCGTGCATGGGTTTGCCTTCCTGGGCCAGAAGGGTGAGGATGGTCGGCTGGGACAGGCG
The DNA here is from genome assembly GCA_017559045.1 of Eggerthellaceae bacterium. Taxonomy (GTDB): domain Bacteria; phylum Actinomycetota; class Coriobacteriia; order Coriobacteriales; family Eggerthellaceae; genus RGIG3135. Next base: position 1,069 of record JAFYTB010000059.1, read on the forward strand.
ATTAAGCGATTTGCCCAGTTCGGCACACTCTTTCAGATCTTCGTCGGATTTAGGATGGCAGGAGCTCCACATGTGGTTTGCCTCGCTTCTCTTCATCTGCGTTTGGTGTTCGTAATTGTGCAAATAGCATCATCCCATAACTATTTTCACTCTGCCAATATTTTCCAAAAGTCGAGGGTGTTTCTCGGCGGGTGCTTTTACCGGTGTTTTCCGTGATTTTCAGTTAGCGAGCCGTTTATATAGCCGATTTAGTTATGCAAATAGTCCTTAATGTGAAGTCATTTGAACAAAAAAGAAGTATTGCCCAAGTAATGCCAACGAACTATTATGAAAAAGATAAAGCTAGGACGAGTCAATCGCTCTAGGAGTGTCGCGCAATATGCCAGCACATGGGGAGTTGGCATAGGAGGAGATACCGTTTGGTGTCATCCCTAGATCCCTCCACGGCATTTCTCGAAAGGTTGCCTCCCTGCCTTTATTTATGTCGGCTGATTAGGGTCCAGCCGGCATTTACTGTCTGCTTGCTCTAAGCAAGCGGGCCCTTTGTTTATTCGAAAAGGAGGGAAAATGAATAACAAAGAGTTTACCGTCTCTGAGGTTATCGACTCTTTCGGTCTCACGAAGTTCACCTGGACTACGTTCTTCCTGCTGCTCTTCGCTCAGATCTTCGACGGTTATGACTTCATGATCGTCAACTCCACCAACATGTACGTGGCCTCCACCTTCTGGCCCGACACCGTTGGTGCAACCGCCCTTATGGGCTCCCTGACCACTTGGGGTCTTCTGGGCATGGTTATCGGCGGCGCTGTCGGCGGTATCATGTCTGACAAGATC
>JAFYTB010000060.1 GCA_017559045.1 Eggerthellaceae bacterium
GCTTCATCTGCTCAGTCACAGCCATGAACTTACGCAGGAAGTCGTCGTAGTTGTAGCGTTTGCGATTCGCGAACGCCAGGCTCGACATGAGGCTGCCAGCCTCCTCGCGCCATTCACGCGCGAAGGTCTCCAGGCTCATCTCGATTTGCTTGGCGATCTCCTCCCATTCCCTTTCGTCCTGGTCGGAATCATCGCGATCGTCAGTTTCGCCCTCAACATCATTTGCATCTGCATCAGGCTCGCCATCAGGCGATTCTTCCTCCGGAGCATCAGCATCGCCGGTCGGCTCAGGCGCATCCGCATCCTGCTCTTGCACCTCACCACCTGCCTGCGAATCCTCGCCCTCGGACGTATTCGTCTGAATAGAATCCGCCTCGTAGTCAGGCTGATCGTTATCCTCAGACACTTCCTCAGTTGCATCGGGATCATGGAAAGTACCGCCACCATCATTGTTGACCGGCCACGCACCATGATCGTCTCGCTCGAACAGAGTGCGCCACTCGGCAAGGGCAGACTTACCGATGCCCTGATAATGCTGGCCATGCGGCGTCAGCACCAAGTTCTTCACCAGCTGATACACCTTGCCGGGAAGCAGGCTGCCCGTGATCAGTTTCATCTCACTCAAGGCCTGGCGACGCGCCTTGTCCTCGGCGCTCGGAAAGCGGCTTCCGCACATGTCCATGATTGCGTTCTCGACTACGATGTCGCAGGTCAAGTCCCATGCCTCGCGATTTCCATGCTCCTCGTTGAAAGGATGGCGGAAGATGCAATGCATCACCAGATGCAGATAGTCACGGACGACTTCATCAAACGATTCCTGGAATCGACCGATAACACGCAGCGAGTCGTAGTGAACCTTCTTACAGTCCGTCGCAAGAGGGTATCTCGAGTCAACGCGCATCGGAGAAAGCGGCATACGCCACAGAGCCAAGTCCAGGAAGCGGAACTTCATCATCAGCTGAACGCGACATTCTTCAATGATGTCGGCACCCAGGCGGTCCTCTTCGGCACGCCGCCTGAATTTGAATGTCATCATTTCATCGGATGTCTTCACACGCTCACCGCCTACAGGTCAAAGTCGTCGAAGACGCTCTGCTCGAACCTCATGCGTCGAGCTTCAAGCAGATAGTTTGTGATGGTGGCATCCTGCACAGCACCAATGCGCTCGATAACCGCATAGATGTTGTCGGCATTCAAGAAACCCAGGTCAAGCATTGCATCGAAGGCGGCCCTGTCATCATGCTTCGCCAATGCGACGCAAATGCGCTCAACGTTGTTGCTCAGGAAGCGCTCGCACAGGTTGCGATTCACCGGTGCCAGGAAAACGGGATCGAGCAAACGCTGCAGAAGACGCGTTGCCTGCTCATACAGCTCAAGGCCCTTTTCCGTGGCCGAGTCAAAGCTGCTTCCGTTGGTGACAGCAGTGTCGTAGTGGCTGAAGATAGCCTCAACATTCACATGATCAGGTACGGAAAGCGCCAGCATCATCTGCTGAGCACCTCGATCAGTGCCAGGGAATCGAAGCTCGAAAGAGTCGCGACCATACTGCTGACGCACCAAGTCGATATGGATGAGCTCGACGAAGCCGTCGACCGCAAGGCCACGGATACCCACCATGACGATTCGATCCGAAAGGTACAGCTCACGAATACCGCGTACATTATTGAATGCATACGGCGCGATTTCATTAACCTGCGCAGGAATGCGAACCACGTCGATAGCGCCCGTGCACAGAAGGACACGCAACGTGTCGTCGGTGCCCGCGCGCTCAAGAAGCAAGCCGCCTTCAACCTTAAAACGATTATTGCCCTCGCCTACAACCACCTTGTGCAAAGAAGGCTCGATGAGCTTCGTGCGTACAGAGGCGCTGTAGTGTGCACCCTGCGTGATCAGGGCGTTTACACCCAAGCGCTCAAGATTGGCGGGCAGATAAATGCTTTCGATATTGGTATCCAGGAAGGCTTCATCCGCAATGACGCGAACGCTTTCCGGCACGTTGATGTTGCGCAGCGCGCGAGATCCCTTGAAGGCACCTGCGCCGATTTCAACCAAACCCTCGGGAAGCTGCACTTCAGCAAGATGCACGTGGTTGGCAAACGCACCAGGGCAAACGAGCTTGACGCCCTCGCGCACTTCATAGGACTTCGCCTGAAGATCAAGCAGCAGAACGAACTTCAGACCGTCCTCATCCCTACGATACAAACCGCCAAACTCATCCAGCTGGAGAGTCTGCGATCCTTCGCAAATTCTGAAGGTTGCGTCAGGACCCGCATAGATCAGAGCAGTATCCGCCGCAAGCGGATTGCCCAACTCCTCCACCGTCGAAGGCAGCGTAAGCTCCGTAATCTTGGTGCCAGTAAGTGCGTTCTGCTCAAGCGTAGTCAAGCCTTCTGCAAAGCTTACTCTCTTAAGATTTCTGCAGTTAAAGAAGGCTTTTTCACCCACAAAGCGCAGCGCCTTCGGACCAACGAACTCGCTTACGCTTGTACGGGAATACGCAAAGGCGTCGATAACCTCCACCGTTTCCGGAAGGTCAACACGCGTGAGATTGACGAAGTTGCTAAAGCCCTTTCGAGCGATTGCCTTGCAGCCATCGGCAACGCAGTATTCATCAACCGGAACAGCCAGGGCTACAAAAACGCTTCCATCTTTGGTGTAAAGAGCTTTGCCATCCGATGCAAGGAACGGGTTATCGCCATCAACCTCAATCAGATTGAGGTTACTTTTGCCAAATGCTCCTGGTGCTACCTCAAGCGTTCCCGCACCAACACGCAGCTCCTTCAAGCCTGGCAAATCGAACACACTTGATTCGAGGCGCTCGACGTAGCCAGGCATCTTGAGATATTCGAGCTTATCGCAATTGCGGAACCAGCCCGAGTCAAAAGTTGCCAGCTTCGACGGCATAATCGCACGGCGAAGGTTCTTACAGCCACGGAATACGCAGTAGCCAGCTGAAATAATCGAATCAGGACAGACGACCTCTTCGATAGAAGTCAGATACGCACAGGCATCGGAGGCCAGCGATACAACGGGCTTTCCTTCGATTTCCGCGGGAATAGTCAAACGAGCCATACTCGTCTTGCACTTCAAAATGCGAACATCAGCACCATCCAGCAGTACGTATTGCCAGACAGTCCCTTCCGCATCTTCCCATTCACGCAGGTCGGAAGCGCGAGCAGCCTCCAACGCATCCGCACGCTGAAGCTCCTCTCGACGCTCACGAGTTCGAGCTTCAGCCTTCTCCACAACCTCATCGCTGACAAAGCCTGCGTTCATAGCCGTAGGCGCAAAGCCACCGAAGCAAACCTCAAGCTTGCTTGTGTCTGCAGAGAGATTCAAGCCCATGCTCACGCCCACGTCGGAAACCCGCCTATCTAATTTCTTTTCGGTATTTTGGAGAAGCACGCCCATCTCGGCACGTCCATCATTCGAATGTCAGTCTCACTCAACGGAAAAGGGCGCCTTAACGCGCCACTTTCCCGTTTCTAGTTTTTAGCGAACACAATGTCTTAGAGCGTCACCGCGTTCGCGCAAAGGCGAAGTCCGTAAGACGGTGGCCTATGCGTTCTGAGCAGCCTCGCGAGCAGCGCGAGCAGCCTCAGTCCTCTTGCGGTTCTCCTCGGTGCTGGACCAGGGAGCGCCAGCCGGATTGAGCTTACGACGAAGGGAAAGCTCGTCAGCATGCATGATGCAATAACGCAGACCCTTGAGAGTTACATACAGGCAAGCGATCGGGTTCTTGCCGCCATGGTTGAAGACCTCATAGGTGAGGAACTCGCGGTCGAGCATCGGCTGATAGAGCGGGCTGTCAACGACCTTGCTCAGCAGCAGGTTGGTTGCCTGACGACCAAGCTCGTCCTGCTTCAGGCAGATGTTGTAAAGGATGTTCTCCTGCTCTTCGGTCAGACGGCCGAGCTCTTCAATCTCAGCGCGAATCTCTGCTTCAGTTGCCATTCTAGGCCTCCTTTTTCAAGCGAATTACTGACCTGTACTATATCGAAACAATCCCCGCTTCCACCTGCCAAAACACGATGCGGAACAACCTTGGCTTTTTTGTTCTTTTCCCCGTGTAGTATGCATTTTTGCTACCATTATTGCAGAGACGATGAACGCGAATTGCATGAGTGAAAACACGAAGGGAGGCGCGATGAAATCGTCGAATATCGACATCGAACGCGGCTCTGATCGCACTCCCGATCGCGGCTTCGATCGTCGCTCCCTTTACACCAAAGACCTCATCAAGGGCTCGTTCCTCGAGCTCTTGAAAACACATTCGTTTACGTCCATTTCTGTCACCGCTCTGGCTGAAAAAGCCGGTATTGGCCGTAATACGTTCTATCGCCATTTCAGCAATACCTTTGAGGTTCTTGAGGCCTCTATCGACGATGCCCTCACAGAGATATTCACGGTATTCACCTTTGTCGGCCTTGGTACCGAAGGCAACTTCAAGTCGTACGTCGCGCCCTTCTGCGAATACGTCATCAACACGAATCGTTATCGCCTTCTCTTTACCGACCCCGATCTCTCTTCAATCGTCATTGGCAGAACCATAGCTTACAACGATCGAATTTTCGCTCGATCCCTTGAAGCCGCAGGCCTCACTCCGAAGCAGGCTGAAGCAGTACTTCGCCTTCAGGCTGCCGGCATGCTCGAAGTCTGCACCACGTACGCCAACGCCAAAGACGAGGAAAAGGCAGAGGTTATCTCCGCCCTCGAGCTTCTGTAAAACTCAAACCTCACCAGATACAAAGAAAGGGGCTCGCCCACTAAGTGGACGAGCCCCTTTTAGAAGGTTGCTCAATTAGCGAAACGCTAATTTACACGCCCTGATAACCCTTGGACGGGTCAGAGTCGCCAACGCCGATGCCGGTGTCGCCAGCCTCGTTGCCGGTACGCTTCGTGGAAGTGTAGCCAGCCCATGCGCGAGCGATGAACTTACCCTTCACGCAGAAGATCTGAGCCTTCATGAGCTCTGCCTTGGTGACGCCAGCGGCCTCGATAGCCTGAGCCTCGGTCATGCCAGCAGCGAGCTGCTCGTTCAGGAATGCAGCTGCCTCGACAGCGTCGAGAGCGAAGAATTCCTCACGGTTCATAATACCCTCCTAGTTTTTGATACGGTGGACCCTCCGGCCGCCTTTTGGCGACCGGAGAATCTTTGCATTAAAAGCTTAGAGCTGCCAGAGAACCATCGGACGATCGAACTCTGCCATCTTGGCAATCATATCCTCGAGAGTGCCATAGTACATGGAGGCAGACTCCTCGACCTGGACAGCCAGCGGACGCTGACCGGCCTTGTCGCCGCCCTCTCCCCAATGATCGGAGAAGATGGAGGTGGGGCAGGGAACGTAGAACCACTCCCATGCGTCACCGTCGTTGCCCTCACCCTTCTTGAAGGGGCCGACTTCGACTTCCTTGATGCCGAACTGGTCGAGCGGGAGACCCAGCTCTTCCTTGCAGGCGATCTCAGCAGCATGGTTGCCAGAGAAGTAGGTGTAATCAACGAGAAGCGCGTACTTCGTCATAGTAGTCACGTCCTTTCGGGTTATTCAGCGTCGAGGCTGCGGACGCGGCGCAGGTTGCACATAACGCCCTTGTAAGGTGCGCCGAAGCCGAGCTTGCCGATGTTCATATGCGGGACGAGGCTGTTGAAGTTGGACTTCCAAACGCCGAACAGGTTGGGCTCTTCGCCGTCCTGCTCAGGGAACCACCAGCCGTGTGCGCAGTTGAGGATGCCGGGCTTGATGATCGGGGTGATCTCAGCCTTGAAGCGAGCCTCGCCGAACATGTTGTAGACCTCGCACCAGTCGCCGTCGGTCACGCCGTAAGCCTCTGCGGTCTCGGGGTTGATCTGAACCCACGGCCACGGATCGATCTGGCGGAGAGACGGAACATGACGATGCTCGGAGTGGAAGGAGCTGTAGCGGCGGGAGCCAGAGGTGGTGATCAGCGGATACTGACCAGCGAACTCGGGCTTGCTGATCTGCGAGAAGTTCGGCTCCTCGTAGTACGGCAGCGGGTCCTCGCCCCAGGATTCGTAAAGGATGGAGTAAGCCTCGATCTGGCCAGTAATGGTGTTGAAGCCAGGATCGCCGTCGAAGCGGAGCATGCCCTTCTCGTACTTCTCGTACTCGAAGCCATGTGCGCCGGGCTGATAGAGGCCGAGCTCCTGGAAGGACTTCCAGTCGAAGCCGAGCTCCTTGAGCTGATCGGACTCGAAGTCCCAAACAGCCTGCTCGAGAGCAGCATAGTCGAACTTACCGCGGCCCTCAGCGGAGGTGACGGCAACGGGCTTCTCGGACTGAGCCAGAGCAGCGATGTCGAGGGTCTCGGTTGCGGGCTTGTACCATGGCCACCAGGTCGGGTTCAGGCGCTGACCGAACATGAGGCAGATCTCGAGGTCGGACTTGCACTCGCCGACAACGAGGGCACGATTCATGGGGCCCATGAAGACGGTGTTACGACCATAGTGGGTCAGAACGATACCGTCATGCTCAGCCCAAGTGGACATCGGGAGGAAGTAGTCGCCCAGAGCCATGGAGGTCGGGGTCTGAGTGATGTCCTGGATAACGACGCACTCGAGCTTCTTGAGAGCCTTGTGCCAACGCTTCGGCTGTGCGGAGCAGGTGGGAGCCAGGAAGTTGGAGCTGTTGAACCAACCCATCTTCAGAGCATAGGGCTCGTCAGATTCCATGGTGTTCAGGGTCTCGTCGGGCTGGGTGGTAGCCATACCGGTGGACAGGCCCGGCCATGCAGCAGCGCCGATACGAAGCTGCCAAACAGCGTCGTCCATTGCGCCACGCTGGTTCATACGCCACTTGCCAAGCAGAGCGGACGGAGGACCAAGGGTGAGGCCGCCGGGACGGTCGATGGAGCCGGACAGAGCAGCCAGGAGGATCATAGCCTGGGACAGCTGAACGCCGTTCTTGTTCTGGTCGAATGCCAGACCCCAAGCCCAACCGATCGGGCGCTCGGTACCGATGATGTGAGCAACGCGGATGATGTCCTCAGCCGGAACGGTCGTGATCTCAGCGACCTTCTCGACCGGGTACTCAGCAGCGCGTGCCTTGAGGTCGTCGAGACCGAAGATCCACTTCTCGGCGAACTCCTTGTCATACTCCTCATTCTGGAACATGAGGTTCATGAGGCCCAGAGCCATGCAAGCGTCGGTCTGCGGGCGAACCTGCAGGTTGATGTTGCCGTTGTGGGCGCCGACCCAGGTGATACGCGGGTCGATGGAGATGATCTTGGTGCCAAGCTTCATCATGTCGACGAGGCAGTGGCCGAAGAAACCGTCGCCGTTAGAGGGCAGCGGCTCCTTGCCCCAAACTACAACCCACTTGGAGAGGGTGTAAGCGGGGTCATGATAGGAACCCGGGAGATGACCAGCGTAGTCAAGCTCGGGGTAGCCAGCGCCGAGAACGTAGTCGGCGATGGAGCAACGGGGGCCGTAGCAGGACCAACCGGACTGCGTGTAGCAGCAGTTGGGGGACTGCAGAACGGAGAACGTCAGTGCATAGTAGAAGATGCAAGCCTCACGACCGGTGCCACCGAAGCAGACGATGGACTCGGGGCCGTAGGTGTTCTGGAAGTAGCGAACCTTCTCGGAGATCTCATCGAGAGCCTGGTCCCAAGAGATGCGCTCCCACTTGTCAAGACCGCGATCCTCGACCGCACGCTTCATCGGGTAGATGACGCGAGACGGAGCATAGGTGTACTCACGAAGAGCGAGGTTCATTGCGTTGACACGACCAGTGGTAATGGGGTTGTCGTCGTCGCCCTCGATGCGGATGAGCTCGCCATCCTTGGTAACGACCTTAACACCGTATCCAACCGGATGAGATCCCGGAGGGGACCAGGTATTGGAGCGGGTGACGACAGTGCCGTCCTCCATTACGGTTTGCCACTGTTTACCGTATGCCATATTTCCTTCTTTCTCCACGTTTCTTTCTTACCGTGAAACTTCACGTGCTTTTCGCACGCTATCTGCAAACGCATCCGCTTGGAGGTGGTTCTCCGCTGCGGCGTCTCGTCCATCCCTAGTAAACGAAACAGCGTCTGTAGCTAAAGGTTTTCGAACCTTTCGGTTCAGCCGAGATCCCTTATCTCGGCGGGTGAGTCTTTCGACTCAAGATCGCAAGCCTTTCGGCTTACTGTGCAAGAGGCCTTAAAGGCTTCTTATGCAGTCGGGGCCTTCGGAGCAGCCGGAGCGCCAGGAGCTGCAGGAGCGCCAGGAGCAGCAGGAGCAGCCGGAGCACCCGGGATCTCCTTCTCACCGTTGATGTACGGGGTGAAGTCGCACTTGCAGAACGGGCAGGACTTCAGAACGAGACCACCCATTGCCTGGATGGTCTTGCCGCACTCGGGGCACTTGTTCACGCCGCCGCCGGCAGATGCATCTGCGGGTCTAAAACACATAAGGAATCCTCCTTGTCCAGTTGTCCGAAACCGATCACTCTCAACCGATATTCGGACCTTACGTCTATGTCAAAGCGTCTTAAGTCTCCCTAGCGACCAGACGCATATGACCACTTTTACACGCATCATTCGGAGCGCGACTCTCAACCCTAAATTTGAGCGACGAGTAGCCGCACGCCTTTTGCGTGTCCCAAGAAGTCTAGGCTACGTGGCGAGGTTGATGTTCGGCTCATGGGATTTGTTTTTCGTTTTATCGTATCGACCTTCGAGGTTGATTTATATCGTCCTGTTTTCCGTTTTCCCTGATCAATGATAGATCATCCTAAACCCTTTTCTAACGAGTTAACTTTTGTTTATTTATTTCCGTTGGAATAAACCCCGTTTAATGTGTCATGAAAATCACGTACTATGAATTCGGGTATACACACAGTTCTAGGATTCGCACGAACGGCCTCATACCCAACGGCTTTAGGGGAGCCGGAGGCGTTAGGAGTATCATGGCGGCGAATTTTCCGCACATCACCATCAGCTTCGCTCACAATCGCGATGGTTCTGACGCCACTGGCGAACTTAATACGCTCACACTCGGTTTCGGTCTTTTCTTAACATGGGCCTATGTCTCGATCTTCGGTTCTCAGGCCATTTTCGACACCTCGAGCGTTATCTCCGACGCCCCTATTCTGAGCATGCAGCAGACCTCCCTCATCGCTATTGCCTACATGGCGATGTCGGGTCTTGCGCTTCTCTTCATAGGCGTCACTAATCAGAAGTTCTTGAAGTTTTATGTTTCTAAATGGGCGACTATCGCAACCGCCGTGCTTGGCGCCATCGGCACCGTGCTTATCGCAGCCATCCCGTTTGTTGGAACCCCTCTGGCAATCCTCTCAGGCGCTCTTATGGGTGTTAGCGCTAGCCTCGCCATGGCGTTGTGGGGCACCTGCTTTGCGCGCTATGAATTCACTACCATCATTCTTAATTCCATTGTCGCCGTCGTTGTCGGCGTACTCCTTTATGTAGGCCTCACTCATTGGGTCATCGCACCGCTTTCCGGCATCCTCACGGCAATCCTGCCCATCGCTGGAAGCATGATCCTCTGGAAGCTCACTCCTGTACCTTATTACCTTCGTAACGAGATCCCCATCTTCCACCCCCTGGCCGTTCGCAAGACCCCCTTTGCTCTTCGCTTCGGCCTCCCTGCCGTCATCCTCGGCTTCTCGCTTGGCGCCGTCCGCAGGACTGCTTTCACCTGCCTGCTGCCGTCGTCCGACCTCACCACCCAGCTTATCGTCGGCCTTGCTGCCGGCATTTCGGTGCTCGTCATCGTCTTTGCTGTTGCAGCAGCTCGCGATGAATCCCACTGGGACAGCATCTTCCGCGTCGTTATCCCTATTGTTGCGGCGGCCATCTTCTTCATTCCTCAGTTGGGCACTGAGCTGAATCTGCTCTCCTGCTTCATTATTGCTGGCGGTGTTATCTGCTTCGAGGCCCTGGTTTGGATCTTCTACTCCGACCTCGCTCAGGAGTTCCGCCTCTCCCCTATCGATGTATTCGGTCTCGGTCGAGGAATGCTCGCCTTCGGAGCCCTCATCTCCTACCTCACTCTTGGGGATCCCGCTTCCGCCGCAGGCGTCACCCCCATTTACACCACCGAGCAGAGCTTCTTCCTTATGCTCATCTTGGTCATCGGCTATGCACTTCTGCCGCGCAAGCGCGACATCCGTAGGCTCCTCATGCCCATTCCGCCTCACAAAGACGGAACTGACCACATTCGCAAGAGCATCGAAGATCGCGTCGAGGGCGCAACCGCAAAGCCCGCCGATGGCGACAATAACTCTGGCGAAAGCCCGGCTGCTAACTCTGAGGACGACAGCCTCCATACCAAGGGTCGCTTCCACACTAAGTGCGAGGAGATTGCCGACCGCTATCTGCTCTCCAGGCGCGAAACGGAGGTTATGTTCCTGCTCGCAAAGGGACACAACGCCGCCTTCATTCAGGACAAGCTTTGCATTTCAAAGAGCACTGCGAAGACCCATATCAACCACATCTATCGAAAGCTCGACATTCACACGCAGCAAGAGCTTCTCAACATGATGGAGGAAGAGGAACCCGAGCCTCAGGTAAGCAGCCTGAGCGCCAAGCTTGGCACCGTCTCTCACCATATGAAGCCGGCGGCCTCCTCGAAGAGAGCCAAGCGATAGGTGCCGTTTGCTATTCGGCTGCGCCAAGAATCGCCGCATAGCAATTCCATGTAGCACCCATCGACCAACTGCGCGCACCGCAGCAATGCAGTCGAAAGCATATACAAAGAGGGCCTGATCTGCGATTCATCGCGGATCAGGCCCTCTCTTAATGCCCAGATATGAGCTGCGTTTACTTCATGTTCACGCAGTTCTTCTTAACACCATTCTCCAGGTAATCCATAACCTCAAGAACAGCCATCTTTGCGCAGTTGTCCTCAGCCTCTTCGGTGGAAGCGCCCAGATGCGGAATAACGATGGCATTCTCCATAGCCATAACGACAGGGTTAGCGAAGTCGGTGACGTACTTGCCGATCTTGCCGGAAGCAAGAGCCTCAGCCATAGCCGCATCATCAACCAGGGTGTCGCGTGCGAAGTTGAGAACCACAGCGCCCTCGGGCATCTTGGCCAGAGCATCGGCATTGACCATGCCCTTGGTAGAGGGCAGCGCGGGAACATGAATGGTCAGGAAATTGCTCTCAGCCAGCAGCTCATCAAGTTCAGCGGTGAACTTCATGGTCGGGGAGATAGCAGCGGCGCGCTCGGCATCGAGATACGGATCGTAGCCGACTACCTTCATGCCCATAGCTTCAGCAGCGGGAACAACCAGCTTGCCGATTGCGCCCAGACCCAGGACGCCCAGGGTCTTGCCGAAGATCTCGGTGCCCGCATATGCCTTCTTGGCCTTCTCGGCAGACTTGCCGATGTTTTCGTCATCAGCGTTAGCCTTGCACCACTCGATGCCACCAACGATATCGCGAGACGCCAGCAGCATGCCTGCGAAAACGAGCTCCTTCACCGCGTTAGCGTTTGCGCCAGGAGTGTTGAACACGGCAACTCCCGCCTCGGCCATCTTCTCCAGCGGAATGTTGTTAACGCCCGCACCGGCACGTGCGATAGCCTTCAAATTAGCAGGGATCTCCATTTCATGCATGCTTGCGCTACGCACCAAAATGGCATCGGCTTCCTCGATGTTGTCGGTCAGTTCATACTGATCAGTCAGCAGGGCGAGGCCGACCGGGGAGATGTTATTGAGGCAATGAATCTTATACATCGTCTTCCCTCTTTCTTCTCTGACTCGCTTCCCTATTCCAGCTGGGGGCGAAATTTGATTTGTCCAGAATAACGCCGTCGCATAAGAAATGTAACGGGCTTTCGCCCTCCGCACGGAACGTAACGAGCAATTAACGTGCCCGCGCCGTGATGAACCAGCCCTATATGAGAAAACGCCTCGCATCCGTGCTCGAATGGATGCGAGGCGTTTTCCTGTGTTTTAGACAGGTACCAGTATAGGATCACGTCTATTAGTTGTCAACGGCAAAAGTTGGATTTACCCAACCATACGCCTGCCACCACCACATCAGGATCCTGTCGCACGACGCAGCCGTACGCCAGCAGCATCTGAAACGCCTCACTCTAAGCCACTCGATAAGCCATTGGAAAATTCCCCCTTGCAAACCCTATCTCCTTTATATTATTCTCGATTACGGATAATACTTGATTAAGAATAATACGCAGACCCCCGCGAACGCCACGAGGCAACTAAACGCCGAGTACGTCCCGTAGTAGGAAGTACGGGGCTCCGCAAGAAGGAAGGTAGCTGACAGGTTTTCAAAGACCGCAATGCGGTCAGAAAGGAAGGGATTCCATGAAAAAGATTACGAGAAGAGCGTTTACCATCATCGCAACGTTATCAATGGTGAGTGCGCTCGGCATGTTCGGATGCACCAACGAGGATGTTCCAGATAGCGACAAACAAGAGACCGTCGAACTGCAAGTATTCGCCGCGAACTCTCTGTCCAAAGCTATGGAAGAAGTCCAAGAGCTCTACATGGAAACTCACAAAGGCGTCACCTTCTCGGACACCCAGTACCTCAGCTCCGGCGACCTTAACGCTCAGCTCCAAGCCGGCGCCTACGCAGACCTGCTCATCTCCGCTTCCTCAGGTAAGATGAACGACGCCGTCGAGGCGGGCCTCGTTGATGAGTCCACCCGCTTCAATATGTTCGCCAACGACCTCGTGATGGCGGTCTCCAAGGACTCCCCCATCCAGACGCTGACCCTGGAGGACGTTGCGACGGGTTCCTATACCGCGGCTATCGGCGACGACTCCGTGCCCGCCGGCAACTACGCCAACCAGGCCCTCTCCACCGTGGGCTGCTTCATCGATCCCGACGGCAAGGTCGGCGCCGAGAGCGCCGGCAAGGCCAACAGCACCGA
>JAFYTB010000061.1 GCA_017559045.1 Eggerthellaceae bacterium
GATGTTTGCCAGGGGCAGAGCGTTGCCCGGCTTGATGTCGGCCTCGGGACCGCTCATCACGATATCGCCCACCTTCAGACCCTTCGGGTGGATGATGTAGCGCTTCTCGCCATCGATGTAGTGGAGAAGAGCAATACGTGCGGTGCGGTTCGGATCGTACTCGATCGTGGCAACCTTGGCGGGCACGCCGTCCTTGTTGCGCTTGAAGTCGATGATGCGGTAACGCTGCTTGTTGCCGCCGCCCTGGTGACGGGTGGTGATGCGACCGTAGCAGTTACGACCAGCCTTCTTCGGCTTCGGAGCGAGCAGCGACTTTTCCGGCTTGTCCGTGGTGATCTCGGCAAAGTCAGAGACCATCTGGAAGCGGCGGCCGGGGCTCGTCGGCTTATACTGTTTGACTCCCATTGTTTTTCCTTTCTCGGGTCTTCTCCGCTCCCCTTCTTGTCCTTCAGATCCTGCGCTCTCAGCTGCGCTTGACGCCCGCTTCAAGCTTCCAGACCCTCAGGTCAACCAGGTTGCTTTAAAAACCCTCTGCTTTGGAACCTTTGCTCGCACGCCTCTCCGTACACCAAAGGCTCCCCTTACTTGGTGGCTAAGCGATTGCCGAACGGCTGCAAGGGAGGCTTGCAGCTGCGACGCCGTCTAACCACGCGCCCGGGTGTGTCCATACACACGCAGACGCAAATGGATAGTATAGCGCCTCGATTACTACTATTCAAGAAATTTTTTTACGAATTCGCAGGTCGGCGGGCGGAAGCGTAAGCGCTCCCCTTTCGAGCAGACTTCTTCAGGTTCTTGAGAACGTCTTCTTCCGTCGACCCCTCTACGCTCGCGCGAAGCTTAACCACTTGATCGCGAAGGCGCGCCGCCTCTTCGAAGTTCATCTCGCGGCTTGCTGCGGCCATATCGTCCTCCATCGAGGAGATAATGCGCAGCACTTCTTCGCGAGAAAGCTCGGCAAGTTCACGATTGATCTGCTCGGCTGCCTTCGAACCGGCCTCATCAGCCACATAGCCCATGATGTCGTTGATGGCCTTGCGAATGGTCTGCGGAACAATGCCGTGCTCCTCGTTGTATGCCATCTGAATCTCGCGACGCCTCGACGTCTCATCGATGGCACGCTTCATGGAGTCGGTGATTTTATCGGCGTACATAATCACCTGACCCGATACATTTCGAGCGGCACGGCCGATTGTCTGAATGAGTGAACGGTGATTGCGCAAGAAGCCCTCTTTGTCGGCATCGAGAATAGCCACAAGGCTCACCTCAGGCAGATCCAAGCCCTCACGCAGCAAATTAATACCGACAAGAACGTCGAATTCACCTCGGCGCAGACCACTGAGGATCTCGACTCGCTCGAGTGTTCCAATATCGGAATGCATATATCGAGCGCGAATACCCTGATCAAGTAGATGATCCGTCAGATCCTCAGCCATTTTCTTCGTCAGCGTAGTTATGAGAACGCGCTCATCGCGCGCGGCGCGCTCTTTAGCCTCATCGATGATGTCGAATATCTGGTTAGCGCTGCTGCGCACAATGACCTCGGGATCGAGCAAGCCCGTAGGACGAATGATCTGCTCGACCACAGCTTGGCTCACGCGCTCCTCATAGTCGCCAGGTGTCGCAGACACATAGACGAACTGCGGAACACGGTCCTCGAACTCGTCAAAACGCAACGGGCGGTTGTCCAAGCAGCTAGGCAGGCGGAATCCATGCTCCGCCAGCGTGACTTTGCGGCTACGGTCACCTTCATGCATGCCGCGAATCTGCGGAACCGTGACATGACTCTCGTCGATGATGCACAAAAAGTCATCAGGGAAGTAGTCGATAAGCGTGTAAGGCGGCTCGCCCGGCGCGCGATTATCCAAATGCCTCGAATAGTTCTCGATTCCCGAGCAAAAATTCATGGTCTCGAGCATCTCGAGATCATAGTTGGTGCGCATTTCCAAACGCTGCGCCTCAAGCAGCTTGCCCTCATCGCGGAACTGCTGCAAACGGTCCCTCAGCTCGTCTCTAATTGTGACGATCGCATGATCCATCTTCGGACGTGCCGTCACATAGTGGGACGCAGGCCAGATGGGAAGAGCCTCGTATTCACCGCGAATCTCGCCGGTTACGTTGTCGACCTCGGCAATGAGCTCGATCTCGTCACCCCAGAACTCAATGCGAATGGGATGATCGGCATACGGCGGAAACACGTCAAGGGCATCACCGCGAACACGAAACGTTCCACGAGAAAGCTCATAGTCGTTTCGGTCGTACTGAATGTCGATGAGATCGTGAATCACATCGTCGCGGTCGTAGGGCTTTTCCTTATCCAAGAAAACAGCCATGCCCGCGTAGTCCATGGGGCTGCCGATGCCGTAAATGCAGCTGACCGATGCCACCACAATGCAATCGCGACGAGACAGCAAAGCCGAGGTGGCAGCGTGACGCAGCTTCTCGACTTCCTCATTAATGGAGGCATCCTTCTCGATGAAGGTGTCGGAAGAGGGAACGTACGCTTCGGGCTGATAGTAGTCGTAGTAGCTGACGAAGTACACGACCGAGTTTTCGGGGAAGAACTCCTTGAGCTCGCTGGCAAGCTGCGCAGCAAGCGTCTTGTTGGGAGCCATGACAAGCGTCGGTTTCTGCACAGCCTCGATAACCTTCGCCATGGTGAAAGTCTTACCCGAGCCAGTCACGCCCAGAAGCGTCTGATAGCGCAGCCCTTCTCGAATTCCGGCCGCAAGATTCTCAACTGCCTGAGGCTGATCACCCGCAGGCTCAAAGGGAGACACCACCGACAACGGCGTATTGGCAAGGCGCACTTCGGGAAGCTTTCCCTGCATGGGCATACCCTCTATGTTGGAAAGATGACTGGACATGCGATCAGCTTTCAGAAATCGAGCAGACGAAAACTAGCGAATGAAATTGGTGAACACGCCCGCCTCGCGCTCGGGAAGCTCAATGCCCGCGGCGCGTGCTGCCTCCTGGCATTTCAGGAGATAAGCCATGTTGCGGCCGAGCGCGCGCATCGTCCACAGACCCTCTTCATCCTGCTCGACCTGCTCGGCGTTGCTGCCGTGCACCATGTTCCAATAGCGAGAACTAACGACGGGCATCTCGGAAATGGTGAGCCACTTGTTCAGCTGATCAAACGCAGCCGTAGTTCCACCACGACGCGCCGAGCACACAACCGCGCCGGGCTTCAAACGGAAAGTGGAGCCGCCCTCGGCACGAGATTCGGAGAAGAACAGGCGATCCATGAATGCGGTCATATTGCCCGAAGCGCTGGCATAGTGAACCGGGCTGCCGAAAATATAGCCATCGGCCTCGCGGGCTTTCTTCTGGAACTCGACGACACTGCCACCGAATGCGCAGGTACCGCCATTGGAGCAAGCGCCGCAAGCAACGCAACCGCCAATAGGCTCATTGCCAATCCAGAAAATTTCAGCCTCAACACCCTCGGCCTCAAGGACCTTGGCAACTTCTTCAAGCGCACGATTCGTACAACCCTTCTTATGCGGGCTTCCGTTAACCAACAGCACCTTCATGAGACGCCCCTTCCTCGTGATTTCTCGGCATTGCTTTCGTTCATTATCGCAAAATGAAACATGCGCGCCCCGCATATACAGCAAGGCGCGCATGTAAATCTTCTAAACGTAAGAAAAAGGCAACCAGTCTTACAGGGTCTTCTCGTAATCGAGCCACCAGGAAAGAACAGCGTTGCGCAGCTCTTCGGGCGTACCGTCGTTGTTGAATACGACATCAGCCTGCTCAATGCGCTCGGCATCGGTGATCTGCTGAGCAATACGACGACGCACATCCGCCTCGTCAAAGCCAGAGGCAACCGCACGGGCAATGCGCTTCTCGAGCGGAGCAAGCACCGCAATCACAACATCCGCGGAATAAGCCAGCGAGCCGGAACGGTTCTTGAACACAGAATACTCGACGACGACAGCCTTGTGACCCTGCGCCTTCAGCTCGGCAACGCGATCGTGGTAAGCGTCTTCGATGCGCGGCATGGTGATGCGATTAAGCTTACGCGTTTCGGCAGGAGAAACGAATGCCTTCGCAGCCAGAGCGGAGCGAATGATCTTTCCGTTCTCGTCATAGACGTCATCGCCGAAGGTCTCGCGGATCTCCTCCTTGACCGTATCCCAATCGTGGATGTCGTGACCGACCTTATCAAGGTCAATAAGAGGAAGCCCCTGCTCGAGCAGCACTTTGCTCGCAGTAGACTTGCCAGCACCCATTCCGCCGACAACAAACAGCGTCTTCATCAAAAGACCTCCTCGATCACGCCGCCGCCAATTACGGTAGAACCACGATAGAAGACCGCATACTGCCCCGGGGCCGTAGCTTGCTGAGGCTCGATCAACTTGGCTATCACGCGGGATTTTCCATCGAACTCCATGATACACGGACACGCACGGGATCGGTATCGAAGTTTAACCATAGCCTCCATCGGATTGGCGAAGTCGGCAATCGCCTGCATGTTGAATCCCGAAACAGCGACACCGGAGACCTTCGCCTGCGCACTTGTTCCAATAAGAAGACTGTTTGCAGCGGCATCCTTTGCGAGCACGTAATAAGGCTCCGGACCTGCGACGCCTATGCCTTTGCGCTGACCAACCGTGTAGTCAACCAAACCCGTATGTTCACCAACTACGACGCTGTCAAGAACGATAGGACCCGCAGGCGCACAAACGCCATACTCGGCCAACAACGCACGATAGCCGTTCGGGGCAAAGCAGATGTCCTGACTTTCGGGCTTGTCAGCAAGCTCCTGCATGCCAAGCTCAGAAGCCATAGCGCGCACCTGCGTCTTGGAAACCCCGCCCAGAGGAAGAACGAGGCGAGCAAGCTGCTCCTGCGTTAGCATCGCCAGCATATAGCTTTGATCCTTCGCCTCATCAACAGCGCGCTCAATGGCAAAACGACCGTCTCCGACAGCTACGACATTCGCATAATGCCCCGTTGCCACATGAGTGCAGCCCATGCCGTCTGCTGCTTCAAGAAGAAAAGGCAGCTTCGCAGAAGCATTGCAACCCACGCAAGGACTCGGAGTAAGGCCTGCCGCATAATCATCGACAAAGGGCGCGATCACGCGCTTCTCGAACTCTTCGCAACAGTCCACGGAAGCATGGGGAATGCCCAATCGCTCGCACGCCAGACGAGCATCCTGAACGGCATGCCCCCCATCAGGCGTGAATACGCACGTAACGCCCACGACATCCCAGCCATCACGGCGCAGCAAAGCCGCAGCTACCGAGCTATCGACTCCTCCGCTCATACCGAGCGCTATGCGACCCTTGTCCGCCACGCGATCTCCTCACTTACGAAAAAGGCGAGACCCGAAAGCCTCGCCTTTTGAAAAATCTATGCTATGCGCAGAAACTACTCTGCAGCAGCCTCGGTAGCCTCAGCGGGCTTCTCAGCCTTGTCAGCCTTCTTGCGCTTTGCGGGCTTCTCCTCAGCCTGGATGGACTCGTCAACCTCGATCTCGAAGCCGAGCTCCTCAGCAGCAGCCTTCATGGACAGGGAGATGCGACGACGCTCGGGGTTGATCTCCATGACCTTGACCTTGACGTCAGCGCCAGCCTTGACAACCTGAGCAGGGGTGTCGATGTGGCGGCCAGCCATCTCGGAGATGTGAACCAGGCCCTCGATGGAAGCGCCGAGCTCGATGAATGCACCGAACGGAACGATCTTGGTGACCTTGCCGTCAACGATGGTGCCCACCGGGTAGGACTCGACGAGCTTCACCCACGGATCCTCGGTGGTCTGCTTGAGGCCGAGGGAGATACGCTCGCGGTTCAGATCGACGTCGAGAACCTCGACCTCGACCTCGTCGCCAACCTTGACAACCTCGGACGGATGGTTGACATGGTTCCAAGAGAGCTCGGAGATGTGAACCAGACCGTCGATACCACCCAGGTCGACGAAGGCACCGAAGTCCACGATGGAGGAGACGGCACCCTTGAGGCGCATACCCTTGGTGAGCTTGGAGAGGATCTCGGCGCGCTCGTTCTTGCGGCCCTCCTCCAGCAGCACACGACGGGAGAGAACAACGTTGTTGCGGTTGCGATCCATCTCGATGACGCGAGCCTCGATCTCGGTGCCCATGTACATGTCGAGATCCTTCACGCGGCGAAGATCCACGAGGGAAGCCGGAAGGAAGCCGCGCAGACCGATGTCGAGGATAAGGCCGCCCTTGACAACCTCGATGACCTCGCCGACGACGATCTCGCCAGCCTTGAACTTCTCCTCGACGCTGATCCATGCACGCTCGTACTCAGCGCGCTTCTTGGAGAGGATCAGACGGCCGTCCTTGTCTTCCTTCTGAAGGACGAGAGCCTCGATCTTCTCGCCCAGGCTAACGATGTCAGCCGGGTCAGCATCCTTGCGGATGGAAAGCTCACGGGACGGGATAACGCCCTCGGACTTGAATCCGATGTCAACGAGCACCTCGTCATGCTCGAGCTTGACGACGACACCGTCAACGAGATCGCCCTCGTCGAAGTTGGTGAGCGTACCGTCGATCATCTCGTTCATCTGCTCGTCCGTGAAATCGGAGAAGTCGATAATGGACGTGTTCTTAATTTCGGTCAAAACGGACCCCTTTCGAACATTTTCTTTCGGGGACCCTTCGTCATGATTAATTGCTACTTACCATGTTGCTTGCAGAAGCTTGCTCATTAGCTGTACAACAAAACATGTCTCGGGGGCCTACAAATACACCTACCTGCGCGATTTTTTTCGCAAGTCTGACAAGTGTATCACAGAGAAACGGTCTTGCCTCGTGAATTTCCTGCTTCTTGACTGGCAATCTTCACCATTTGTCCACTTCGTCGGCAGAAAAAGCCCGAAGGACTCCCCCGAACAACCCCGCCATCACAGAGTGATCAAATCAGGCAAATCAACTGCTTCGTCAGATGCGATGAGCAGGCTGTTGCTCGAGCCATCGAACTCCTCGTCAGGACAGAGCAAAAGATACGTGTTGGCGAAAGCCGAGTGAATAACGCGAGCCAAGGGCTCGGCCTCTTCGGGGGTTTCAGCCACCGTATTGATTAGGTACAAGCCACCCTTCGCCATGGCGTGCTTAGCCGCAACAAGAGACTCGGCGGAAAGCAGCTCGCTTGAAGGATCGATTCCATCGAAAGAATCATTTACGACGATGTCGTAAGCAGCGGGTTCGGCAGAACGCAAGAACTCACGTCCATCGGCGACGATGACGCCAAGACGACCCGTGCCGGCAGAGCCGTGATCCTTCTCCACCTCGTCAAGGAAGAAGTGGCTACGCGCAATATCGACAATAGCGGGGTCTATCTCGACTACATCGATGCGCACATCCCGCAACAGCTCATTCCCACTCGTCAGAAGATGCTTCGGATACGAGAAACCGCCTCCGCCAATCATGAGCACCCGGCGAACGCACCGTCCCGCATCAAAGGCTCGATCGATAGCACGATAGTACTCAAACACCGGCTCAAAACGACGCTCCCCCAGATACGTAGCCGACTGGAAGCCACCTGCAACGTACAGAACACGCACAGGTACGCCATCGTCGGTTTCGAGCGTAAAGACCTCCGCCTCGCCAAACATGGTGGGAGCGAAGTACTCCTCCATCAGCGAATCGCATTCCGTCTCAGGCATGTCGCACTCTCCGGCAAACAAGTCGCATTCCTCCGGCAGCAGCTCAGTCTCGTGTTCGCAGTTGCTCATGAAACAACCCCTAGCTACGCCTGCTGCGCCTCACGCAGAGCCTTGGTGAGCTGATCAGCGCAAGAGGTGGACCTGCGACCGCAGGTGTTTCCCTCGAGAATGGGCACGATGTCGTCAACCTGCTTGCCAGCAACGAGCTTTGCGATGGCCTTGAGATTGCCGTCGCAACCGCCCATGAAACGAACTTCCTTGATGGTGCTTCCGTCATCCTCAAGCTCGACGCCAATGAACTGCGCGCATACGCCCTGAGTCTTGTAGGTGTGCATGATTAAGTTCCTTTCTTTAAGCAGCGTCGCAGGTCAAATGAAAATCCTCTCGCGACACACAACGGGTTATCTCAAACCGAACAGCGCCAAGAAGCGATCGATGATGGTCATCTCTCCCTCATCAGCAACATCTGCTTCGGGAGCATCCGGCACCTCGATAGGCGCCGTCATCATGACAAACTGGACGGCAACCGTATTTTCATTTTCAGCAGCCGTGAACGAAATCGGATCCCATGCGGGGAAGGAATATTCGGCCATCATGGCATCGATCTCCTCACGCATGACATCGGGGATATTGGCGGTCTCGTCCGCCAGCATGCCGATACCGGAGGCCAGCTCGTCAGTACCCTCGGAAAGCTGCTGAGCACCATCCGCCAGCTCGACGGCACCTTCTTCGATGCCGCCAAAGCCCTGGGAAAGGCTGCCAACACCCTCGGTGTACTGAACGAGGCCCGCATGGAACGTGCCGTAATTCCCGGAAAGCTGGTTCAAGCCATCGACGAGCATCTCGAAGCCTTCAAGAAGATCGAGCAGCGAGGTCGATTCGAGACCATCGGCCATACCGACAAGCATCGCGCTCAGATACGCAAGCGATCCCGGCGTAGCGGCATCGGCACCCAAGGTGGTGAAAGCCGCACTCGTCTGCAGCATAGCCTGCTGGAAATCGGCCGACTCGTAAACAGACTTCACGGCCTGAGCCGCACGATACGCCTCAGCGAGAGTCTGCGCTGTCGCCGTCAGCGCCGTAGCCCCCGAGTCCTCGCCATAGGTGGACGCAACGAGCGCCTCGATATCGGATTCGCCCACCGTTGCAGCAGGAATCGAAGCGACGGCCACGCCAAGTTCCGCATAGGCCGAATCGAAATTCGCTTTCAACAGCGAAGCCTGGCCCGAAAGCTGGTCAAGAGAAGCTGCAAGAGTTCTCAGCTCATCCGGGAGGCGCAGCAGCTGCAGCAGGAACTGCAGATCGAATTCCATATCGCTGGCGCCCTCGAAACCCGCAACGATGGCAGCAAGCGCCTGGTCGATCTGGGCTGAACCCGACACAAGCTGATCAGACGATCCGCTCAGCGCCTCGAGGCCATCGCCGAAACTCCCGAGGCCCACGGCAAACTCGCCTGAGCCATCAGCATAGGCGGCAACACCTTCGGCAAGCTGAGCCGCTCCCCCGTCGATCTGAGCGATCGCATCGGTAAGCTGCGTCATGCCCCCAAGCATGCCGTCGATGTCGGGCAACTCCATGGCCATGGAATACGGCAGTGCGGCAATCTGAATGCCGGCCATCTCGAAATCACGAACATCAGCCACCAGCAGGCAATCAGCATTCACGCCCGGCAGCGCCGTAAAGGCAATCGTGCGATTCTTTCCCGCCGAAGCAACCGTGGCACCTTCAGCACGAATGCTACTCGTCGTATCACCGTTCATCGTTACGGTGATCTGGAGCAGATAGCTTTCGGCAAACGAAGCGTCAGCCTCGTCGTTAGGCGTAGTGGTCACATGAATGGCAAGCTCGCCCGTTGCCCCCGCAACCTCGTCGGGCGTCATAGCCGTACCGTCGAGCGTATAGGCGACCTGCACGTTCCAAGGCACCTCGACATCAGAAACGTCACCCTGATAGTAGAACGCGCCTTCCGC